>ONPE01000118.1 GCA_900319615.1 uncultured Eubacteriales bacterium | reverse complement strand
CAGTACATCAAGTGGTGGTACTGTCTGGTATACTTCGGCGTATTTTTGCTTTATATGCTGATATGGATGCTGATCCTGTGGGGCTTGGGCGCATGGGCGCGCTCGGCTCCCCCTACCCCGCCTGTCAAGAACAAAAATCCGTACTCGGTCACGATAGACGAAGCACCGTTATCCAGCAAACCGCATGAATGATTCGGCTGAGATCGCCGCTGTGCGTATATAAATTGCCATTCCGACGCGGGGATCTCAACCTCAGCTCGCCCTCCAATGACTGATTTGATATTATAAGGAGAACAACATGAAAAAGATACTTTGCTTAATCATCTGCGCCGCTCTTTTAGCTGCTGCCCTCGCCGCGTGCGGCACGCAAGGCGGCAGTAAAAACGAACACACCATCTATATCAGGGACGAGTACAAGCACGACGGCGTCACCGCGACATTTTTCAACTCAAACGGCGGCGATAAAAAGGAGGTCAAGGCAAAGCCTGCCGAATCCACGGAAAAATACACCGAATTCACCTGCGCCGCCGACCCGACTCTCTACGACCGGGTGATCCTGACCGTTGACGAAAAGGACACCGTAGAGCTCGCCTTCAACGAGCATACCCACGGCTGGGTGCTCAACTCGCAGCGCGTATGGCCGAACGACTCCGGCTGCGACCCGCCCAAGACCGACCGCCATACCTTTGACTACGAGAACCGCACCAAAAACGTCTTTATCTGGACGCCCGACGACTACGATCCCAAGGGCGAGAAATGCGCGGTAATCTATATGCCCGACGGTCAGAACCTCTTCGTCCCCACCGCGACCTCGACCGGCTCGTGGGCTGTGGCTGAGAGCGCCCGTGCGATGCTCGAAGAGAGCGATATCCGCACCGTCATCGTCGGCATCGAGACCGACGGCGCGTGGCGCGACAGCGAGCTGACCCCGGATATCGGCGAGGTGCAGTCTGAGGAGTACAAGGACGGCAAGGGCGAATATTTCTCCGACTTCGTCGTCAACACCGTCATGCCGTATATCGAAGAGAACTACAACGTCTACACCGACCGCGAGCATACCCACATCTGCGGCAGCTCGTCGGGCGGTATCGAGAGCTTCTATATCGCGATGGAGCACCCGGATAAGTTCGGCTCCGTCGGCGCGCTGTCCCCTGCCTTCATCCTCTACGGCGACAAAACATGGGAAAAGTATCTATCCGAAAAAGACTTCTCCGCAGGCTATCCCACGGTATATATGTACTGCGGCAACAGCAAGACAGACGACCTCGAGCAGCTTTTGTACGCGGGCACCGTATCCATGAGCGCCACGCTGAAAAAGGCAGGCTACCCCGAGGATAAATACGTCACCAAGATATACGAAGACGGCGGACATAAGGAGCTGTACTGGCGCGTGATCTTCCCCGACTACCTCAGATACGCCTTCCCGGTAACGAGCGACTATCCCGAGCGATGATAGCTATGCACAAATAATCGACCCTTCATTTGTGCTAATCGCCGAAATTTACAGATGAATATTTACAGATTTATCAATTGAAATAGCCCTTATCGGTATAGTATAATTATAATGTGAGAAAATGTGCGGCAGGCTGATTTTCAAAACGCCGCCTAAATCCTATTTTTTAATTCAGGAGGAATTTATTATGGGTCTTATCAAAGCCGGCTTAGGCTCCCTCGGCGGAGTTCTTGCCGATCAGTGGAAAGAATACTTTGTCTGCGACGCGCTTCCGAAAAACGTGATCGCGAGAAAGGGTCAGAAGAAGACTTCGAGCCGCTCTTCGAACACCAAGGGCTCCGATAACGTCATCACCAACGGCTCCGGCGTTGTGGTTGCCGACGGTCAGTGCGTCATCATCACCGATCAGGGCAAGGTTGCAGAGATCTGCGCCCTCCCCGGCGAGTACACCTACGACTCTCAGACCGAGCCCTCTATCTTCGCAGGCTCTTTCGGCGACAGCCTCAAGAGGACCTTCAAAGAGATCGGCAAGCGCTTTACCTACGGCGGCGAGCCCCCCAAGGATCAGCGCGTTTACTACTTCAACACCAAGGAAATGATGGAGAATCCCTTCGGCACAGCCAGCCCGGTACCCTTCCGCGTAGTTGACAGCCGCATCGGTATCGACCTCGACGTTTCCATTCGCTGCAACGGCTTCTACAGCTACAAGATCGTTGACCCGATCCTGTTCTATACAAATGTCTGCGGCAACTTCGCAGGCGGCGACTATGATCGCTCCGAGATCGACAAGCAGCTCAAGGCCGAGTTCATCGGCAGCCTGCGTCCCGGCTTCGGAAAGCTCTCACTCTCAGAGATCCGTCCCTATGACATCCCCAACCATGAAGAAGAGTTGCTCACCGCGGTCAACGAGGTACTTGACGCGAAGTGGGGCAAGCTGCGCGGCATCAAGATCGTCTCCATCGCGTTCCAGAACGTCGACCTCCCCGAAGAGGATAAGAAGATGCTCAAGGAGGTTCAGCGCAACGCTGCCTTCCGCGATCCCAACATGGCTGCGGCTCACCTCGTCGGCTCTCAGGCTCAGGCTATGCAGGACGCTGCGAAGAACCAGAACGGCGCTATGAACGCCTTCATGGGCATGGGTATGGCTCAGGGCATGGGCGGCGGCAATCAGGCTGCTTCCCTCTTCCAGATGGGCGCTCAGCAGCAGGCACAGCAGGCTGCGGCAGCACCTGCTCCGGCTCCGGCGGCGGCTCCTGCCAAGGACAGCTGGACCTGTCCCTCCTGCGGCAAGCAGGCTACAGGCAAGTTCTGCACCGAGTGCGGCACCAAGAAGCCCGAGGACGGCTGGACCTGCCCCTCCTGCGGTAAGGTGAACAAGGGCAAGTTCTGCTCCGACTGCGGCGCAAAGAAGCCCGAGGACGCTCCGCTCTACAAGTGCGACAAGTGCGGCTGGGAGCCCGAGGATCCTCACAATCCGCCTAAGTTCTGCCCCGAGTGCGGCGATATCTTCGACGATAAGGATAAAGTATAATCACTTTGACGGGAAGGCTATAGGATGATGCTATAGCCTTCTTTTATAAGGAGTAACATATGGCAGTACATGAATATAAATGCCCGTGCTGCGGCGGCGCGATAGCCTTTGACAGCACATCGCAAAAGATGAAATGCCCCTTCTGCGATACAGAGTTCGAGGTAGAATCCCTAAAGGGCTACGACGCCGACCTCAAGAACGAGGGCTCCGATAACCTCGACTGGGACACCGACGCCGGTACGAAGTGGACGGAGGATGAAGCCACCGGTCTGCGCTCTTACATCTGCAAGAGCTGCGGCGGCGAGATCGTGGGCGACGCGAACACCGCCGCCACCGAGTGTCCCTTCTGCGGCAACCACGCCATCGTGATGGAGCAGTTCAAGGGCTCCTTAAAGCCCGACTACGTCATCCCCTTCAAGCTGGATAAGGAGGCTGCCAAGGAGAAGTACAGGCAGCATCTGAACAAATTCCTGCTCCCCAAGATCTTCAAGACCGAGAACCACATCGACGAGATCAAGGGCATCTACGTCCCGTTCTGGCTGTTCGACTCGGAGGCGGACGCGGATATCCGCTACCGCGCCACACGCACGCGCGTATGGTCGGACTCCGAATACAACTATACCGAGACCTCGTTCTTCTCGATCTACCGCGCAGGCAGGCTCGGCTTCGATCACGTTCCCGTCGACGGCTCCTCCCGTATGGCTGACGACCTCATGGAGAGCATCGAGCCCTACAACTTCGCCGAGGCGGTCGACTTCCAGACGGCGTACCTCTCCGGCTACTTCGCCGATAAGTACGATATAGACGCGGAGCAATCGGTCGCCCGAGCCAACGAGCGCATCAAGGCGTCGACCGAGGACGCTTTCCGCGAGACCGTCAGCGGCTACGCCACCGTAACGCCCGAGTACAGCTCGGTGCGCCTGCACGACGGCAAGACCAAATACGCCTTCTATCCCGTATGGATATTGAACACCACATATAAGGACGAGAGATACGTCTTCGCCATGAACGGACAGACCGGCAAATTCGTCGGCAACCTGCCCACCGACAACGGCAAGTTCTGGAAGCTCGCCGCCGCGATAACTGCAGGCGTGGGTCTCGCCGTATACGGCATTATGTGGCTGATACAGCTGATGTAAGGGGGCGGCGATATGACTAAACGGATCTTTTCACTCACGCTCGTATTGCTGCTTGTCTTCTCGGTCGCGATAGCCTCGGTATCGGCTTTCAGCAGTAATCTCGACGACTCCGCCGATCTGCTCACGGATCAGGAAGAGGCTCAGCTCGCCTCGACCATCGGCAAGCTCAGCGAGGAGCTCGAATGTAACGTCTGCTTCGCTACGGTCAACGACCTGAGCAATCCCTCGTTCACCTTCAACGGCACGGCTCTCGACTACGCCGAGCGCTACTACGAGACCAAGTACGGCGTTAACACCGACGGCGTCATCGTCTTCCTCGTGATGCATGATGAGGACGGCGACAGGCAGATTTTCGTACTCGGCACCGGCAAGTGCCAAAAGCTGCTCTCTACCGAAGAGAGCGCCGATATCCGCTCCGACGCTATAAACAATCACAATCCCGGCAGCCACGGCTACTACGATTTCTTCGACTCCATAGCCAAGGGTCTTGCAGTGGCGGTACCGCCGCATCTGAAATGGTACAGCCTGCCGCTGGCTCTGCTGATCGGCTTCGCCGTGGCGATGATGATTACCCTCTCGCTCAAGTCGAAGCTCAAGAGCGTCAAGCCCGAGAGGAGCGCCGCGAACTATGTACGCAGCGGCAGTATGCAGCTGAGCGACTCGCGCGATACCTTCCTGTATCACACCGTCAGCCGTACCCCGATACCCAAGAGCAACAGCAGCGGCAGCCATACGAGCTCCGGCGGCGGCTCTTACAGCGGCGGCGGCTC
>ONPE01000138.1 GCA_900319615.1 uncultured Eubacteriales bacterium | reverse complement strand
GAAGATGACCATGAAGAACACTTTCGGCAACTCGATATCGCTGACGCTGTTCGGCGAGAGCCACGGCGAGGCTATCGGCGCGGTGCTCGACGGCTTGGCTCCGGGCATCGGGGTGGATATGGATCTTATCCGCTCTCAGCTCGACAAGCGCCGCCCTGCAGGGAAGATCTCAACCGCCCGTCGCGAGGCGGATGAATTTAGTATAGTTAGCGGCGTTTTTGAGGGCAAGACGACCGGTACGCCGCTGACGATTATCATCCCCAATACCGCTATGCACAGCAAGGATTACTCTGCCACGCGCTCGCTTGCGCGGCCGGGTCATGCCGACTACACGGCGTATGCGAAGTATCACGGCTTTGAGGACTACCGCGGAGGCGGTCATTTCTCGGGCAGGGTGACGGCGGCATTGGTAGCGGCAGGCGCGATACTGATCTCTGCTTTGGAGAAGAAGGGCGTCGTCATCGGCAGCCATATCCTTTCCTGCGCGGGGATTTCGGACGCGGGCTTCGACGATATCGCTGATAATATCAGACGGCTGAACGAGATGGATTTCGCCGTGCTCGACGAGGATAAGGGCGCCCTTATGAGGGCTGCTATAGAGGCTGCCGCGGCAGACGGCGACAGTGTAGGCGGCGTGCTGGAGACAGCGATACTCGGCATGCCGGCAGGGGTCGGCGAGCCGTGGTTCGACACCGTAGAGGGCGTTTTGTCGCACGCGCTGTTCTCTGTACCGGCGATCAAGGGCGTGCAGTTCGGCGACGCCTTCGATATGGTGAACGGCAGGGGCTCCGAGTTCAACGACAGTTATTATATTTCCGATAAAGAAATAAAAACAACGACCAATCACAACGGCGGCATAAACGGCGGCATAACCAACGGTATGCCCGTGGTGTTCCGCTGTGCCGTGAAGCCCACCCCGTCGATATTCAAGGCGCAGGCTACGGTCGATTTTATGAAGGGCGAGGACGCCGTGCTCGAGCTCAAGGGCAGGCACGATCCCGCGATCATACACCGCGCACGCGTCGTTGTAGACAGCGTGACCGCTCTGGCGGTCGCCGACCTGCTTGCGACGCGCTTCGGCACGGATTGGCTCGGAGGCTGAGATGGATTACGGATTGATAGGGGAGAGGCTGCCGCACAGCTTCTCCAAAGAGATACACGAAAAGCTCGGATATTATAAATATTCCTTGAAAGAATTAAAGCACGAAGAATTACGAGATTTTATTCTCGAAAAGAATTATAAAGCGCTGAATGTCACGATCCCGTACAAGCAGGACGTCATCCCGCTGCTGGACGAGGTCTCGCCCGACGCCCGTGCTATCGGCGCGGTGAATACCATCGTCAATAAAGACGGCGTTCTGTATGGCTATAACACCGATTTCGGCGGCATGAAGGCGCTTATCGAGCGCGCAGGGATCGTTATCAAGTACAAAAAGGTGCTCATCCTCGGCACCGGCGGTACTTCTCTGACTGCGACAGCGGTGTGCGAGCGGCTCGGCGCAAAGGAGATACGGCGCGTCAGCAGGAGCGGCAGCGGCGGCGCGATAACCTATGAGCAGGCGTATGACGATTATGCCGACGCGGATGTGATCATCAACACCACCCCCTGCGGGATGTACCCCAACATTTTTGACTGTCCGGTGGATATCGGGCGGTTTGAGCGGCTGAGCGGAGTCATCGACGCGGTGTACAATCCGCTGAACACCCGGCTGGTGCTGTCGGCTCGCGACAGGGGCATACCTGCCGACGGGGGGCTGTATATGCTGGTCGCTCAGGCTATCCTCGCGGCGCAGCTGTTCCTCGATAAGGACATGGATACGGTCAGCCTGACCAATAAGATATATGAGGAGATATATTTCGATAAAAGAAATATAGTCCTCAGCGGTATGCCTGCCTCGGGCAAGTCTACGGTCAGCAGGATAGTCGCTCGGCGTCTCGGCAGGGAGCTGCTCGATACTGATAAGCTGATCGTAGAGCGCGAGGGCGAGATAAGGAAGATATTCGCCGATAAGGGCGAGAGATACTTCCGCGACCTCGAGAGCGCGGTAATTCGCGACGTCGCGCCGCTGAGCGGCAAGGTGATCTCCTTGGGCGGCGGAGCCATCCTCAGACCCGAGAATGTGACGGCTCTGCGGCAGAACGGCGAGATATTCTTCATCGACCGCTCGCCGGAGTTTCTTATACCCACCGACGACCGACCGCTTGCCGATAAGCGCGAGAAGCTGATCCGCCTGTATGAGAAGCGTATTGATACGTATATGAGCACCGCCGATTTTGTGATCGACGGCGACTGCGACCCCGGCGACGTCGCGGATTCTGTGATAAACGGAGAATAGTACAACGGTCATTCCGAGGAGGGGGATTCGGATCCCCGACGTAGAAATCCCGCAAAGAGGGAATACCGATTTGTAAAAGGAGAAACCATGAAGATATTAGTGATAAACGGCCCGAATCTGAATATGCTCGGTATCCGCGAGCCCGGTATCTACGGCAGGGCGACCTATGCCGACCTGTGCGATATGATACGCGCTCACGCTGCTGAGACCGGCACGGAGGTCGAGCTCTACCAGAGCAACCACGAGGGCGATCTGGTCGATAAGATACAGGAGGCGTACGGTAAGATAGACGGCATCGTGATAAATCCCGGCGCTTATACCCACACAAGCGTTGCGATATTGGACGCGCTCAAGGCTGTGGCGATCCCGGCGGCGGAGGTGCATATCTCCGACGTAGACTCGCGCGAGGAGTTCCGCCGCATCAGCTACGTCAGGGCGGCGTGCGTCGCGACGATATCCGGCCACGGCTTCGACGGCTACCTTGAAGCTATGGACTTGTTGAGGGATAACCATGAGGGTTGAGATACAGCCCTGCCGTCCGCACGGTACGGTCATGGCTCCGCCGAGCAAGAGCATGGCGCACCGCCTGCTGATATGCGCGGGTCTGAGCGCGGGAGAAAGCACGGTCAGACGGCTCGCGTTCTCCGAGGACGTCAAGGCGACGATAGACTGCCTGCGTGCTCTCGGGGCTGAGATCGTCATCGACGGCGATACCGCTCATGTGCGCGGTACGGATGTGACAAAAGCCATCGGAAGAGTAGCCGGGCTCCCGTGCCGCGAGTGCGGCAGCACGCTGCGGTTCTTCACGCCGCTGTGTATGCTGTGCGGTGAAGAGCGCGTGCTCAGCGGCAGCCGGTATCTGATGACCCGCCCGATGAGCGTGTATGAGGATATTGCACAAAAACAAGGCGTCAGCTTTATGCGTTCCGACGAGAGCATAACCGTCCGGGGCAGGCTGCAAAGCGGAGTTTACGAGGTGAGGGGCGATATTAGCTCCCAGTTCATCTCGGGGCTGCTGTTCGCCCTGCCGCTGCTTGACGGCGACTGCGAGATACACATCCTGCCGCCCGTCGAGAGCAAGCCGTATATAGATATGACGGTGCAGGCGCTTGCGGATTTCGGCGTCACTATAGAAAACGACGGCTGTATATATAAGGTGAGGGGCGGTCAGCGTTACAAAGCCGCCGACGTCACCGTCGAGGGCGATCACTCTAACGCGGCGTTCTTCGAAGCGCTGAATCATGCCGGCGGCGAGGTCATCGTCGAAGGTTTGAGAGAGGATTCCCTACAGGGCGACAGGATATATAAAATTCTTTTTAAGAAAATAAAAACCGGTTCGGGGCCGATAGATATCTCCGATTGTCCCGATCTGGGGCCGGTGCTGTTCGCTGTAGCGGCGTTGCATGACGGCGCCGTGTTCACCGGCACGCACAGGCTCAGGATAAAAGAGAGCGACCGTGCCGCGGCTATGAAAGAGGAGCTCATGAAGCTCGGGATCACGGTCGAGGTCGGGGAGAATGACGTTATCGTCCGTCCCGGAAAGTTGAAGAAGCCGACGGAGATACTCTTCGGTCACGGCGATCACCGTATCGTGATGGCGCTCTCGGTGCTCGCGACAAAGACCGGCGGCATCATAGATGGAGCCGAGGCTGTTAACAAGAGCTTCCCCGACTTCTTCGAAAAGCTGAAAGGATTACAAGCAGAGGTGAAATGATATGGAATGGATAAGCCAGTCAAGGATACTGATAGTAGGCTTGGGCTTGATAGGCGGCAGCTATGCAAAGGCGCTCAAAAGGCTCGGCTACCACGTGAGCGCGATCGAAAAGCGCGAGTCAGCAGTGGAATACGCCTTGGAGAACCATGTGGTTGACGACGCGTACACAACGGTCGAGAGCAGTATCAGCAGTATTTCAAGCCCGGGGCGATGATCACCGACGTCACCGGCGTCAAGAGCTGCATCGTCTATGATATACAGGATATCCTGCGCGAGGATGTAGAGTTCATCGCGTCGCACCCGATGGCAGGGCGTGAGGTCTACGGCGTAGAGAACGCGGACGACTCTATCTTCCGCGGCGCTAACTTCATCGTGGTGCCTACGAAGAAGAATACCGCAGATGCGATACACTGGATAGGCGGCCTCGGCAAGATCCTCGGCTTTGCGCGGATATCCGTCCTGACTCCCGAGGAGCACGACGAGATGATCGGCTATCTGTCGCAGCTCACCCACTGCATCGCCGTCGCGCTTATGACCTGCTCCGACAACGAGCACCTTGTCGACTACACGGGCGACAGCTTCCGCGATCTGACGCGTATCGCGAACATCAACGACTTGATGTGGAGCGAGCTGTTCATGCTCAACCGCGAATCTCTGCTCAAATACATGGATATCTTCCTGACCGAGTTTGCCGCTCTGAGGGATTTGATAAGCGAGGGCAGGGTGGACGAGCTCAGGGCTAAGATGCGCCTGAGCACCGAGAGAAGAGCGTATTTCAATAAGAAAAAACAATAAATAAAGAGGGTATATGATATGAACATGAATATGGATTTTGAGCGCAAGCTGACCATCCCCATGGAGGTCAAGAAGATGTATCCGCTGGAGGACGATCTGCGAGCCATCGTAGAGGATCGCGAAAAGCAGCTGCAGGATATCTTTGCAGGCAAAGACGACCGCATCGTGCTGATCATCGGCCCCTGCTCGGCTGACCGCGAGGACAGCGTGATCGACTACATCAGCCGTCTGCGCAAGGTACAGGATAAGGTGGAGGACAGGATCTTCATCGTGCCGCGTATCTACACCAATAAGCCGCGCACGACCGGCTCCGGCTACAAGGGTATGCTCCATCAGCCCGACCCCGAGAAGAAGCCCGATATGTTCAAGGGCATCGTAGCGATACGCTCTATGCATATCCGCGCTTTAAGGGAGACCGGCTTCAGCTGCGCCGACGAGATGCTCTATCCCGAGAACCACCGCTATCTCGACGATATCCTGTGCTATGTGGCTATCGGCGCGCGTTCCGTAGAGAACCAGCAGCACCGCCTGGTCGCCTCGGGTCTTAATATCCCCGTGGGCATGAAGAACCCCACCGGCGGCGATCTGTCTGTCATGATGAACGCTATCACAGCGGCTCAGAAGGGTCATACCTTTATATACCGCGGCTGGGAGGTTCAATCTCACGGCAATCCGTACGCTCACGCCATCCTGCGCGGCTATATGAACAAGCACGGCGAGAGCTTGCCTAACTATCACTATGAGGATATGACGCATCTGCTGCGCCTGTACGCCTCGGGTATGTTCAAGAACCCTGCGTGCATCATCGACACCAACCACAGCAACTCGGGCAAGAGACCCTTCGAGCAGCCCCGTATCATCAGGGAGGTCATGGCGGCAAGAAGATATAACGAAGATCTGAAAAGGCTGGTAAAGGGCTTCATGGTCGAGAGCTACATCGAGGACGGCAATCAGAGCGTAGACGGCGGCTGCTACGGCAAGTCGATCACCGACCCGTGCCTCGGCTGGGAGAAAACCGAGCGCATGATACTCGAGCTTGCGGATTCGATCTGATCCTTTAATCAAATCATTCAGATAGGAAAACCCGAAAACAAAATAAAAATCCCGGAGGAGTTGCATAGTTTTATGCAACTTCTTTTTTGTTTGGGGCATAGGTAGGAGGTGTTTGATATGATCACTATCCGATCGGGGAAATTGACTATCCCCGAAGACGAACGCTTCATCGGATTCGCAGGCGATGATTCGTTCGCAGAGAAGCAGTTTGTCATCTGCGATCATGCGGCGGCAAACAGCACATTCACCCTATGCCTGAGATTTGACGACGGCTCCGTTTGCAGCGCAGAGCTGCCGTCGGAACAGGTCGACAGCGATACCGTGCTCACTTGGGTCGTCCGCAGGGAGCACATCAAAAAGCCCGGCATAGTCACGGCTCAGCTGAGGCTCGAGGATGATCTCACCGGAACAACCCACACGACGAGGGATTTCTTTTTGGTAGGATATTCCGAAGACGACGAGGGTTCGGACGTCGATCCGTCCGACCTTTCGAGGCTCGCGGAGCGTGTTGAGGAGGTCGAAGCAAAGCTGCCGTATGTCTCGTCCGGCGGCGTTTACATCCCCGATGAGGGAGAGGACATCCGCGTTGCGCTGTACGGCGAGGTCTACGGAAAAAGCGATATCGACGCTATGCTCGGAGGCGTCGAGGCACAGCTCGCGGCTGTATAGGAGGCGCGTCATGAGTGTAAGCGCAGAAAAGATCCTTACCATAGCGCGCGGCGAGGTCGGTACGGCGGCGTCCGACGTCAAAAGGTGCAAGTACAACACATGGTATTACGGAGCGGAGGTCTCCGGCTCGGGCTACGACTGGTGCGAGGTCTTCGTACAGTGGGTGTTC
>ONPE01000036.1 GCA_900319615.1 uncultured Eubacteriales bacterium | reverse complement strand
CAGCTCCATCGGCTTCGACAGCCGTATGTATAAGGAGGATATCACGGGCTCCATAGCTCACGCCCAGATGCTCGCAAAGCAGGGCATCATCGAGCGCAGGGAGGCAGACATCCTCTGCGACGAGCTCGCGCAGATACTCGACGATATAACTACCGGCAAGCTGCCGATAGACATGGAGGCAGAGGACATCCATATGTTCGTCGAGGAGGTCCTCACCTCGCGCGTAGGCGACGTCGGCAAGAAGCTGCACACAGCCCGCTCGAGGAACGATCAGGTCGCCCTCGATCTGAGGATGTACCTGATGAACCGGGTCGAGGAGCTGAACGAGGATATCACAAAGCTGATCCTCGCCCTCACCGATAAGGCAGACGAGTACAAGGAGGCTATCATGCCCGGCTACACCCATCTGCAAAGGGCACAGCCGATCATGTTCGGTCATCATCTTATGGCGTATGCAATGATGCTCCTGCGCGACCTCGACCGCCTTGCAGACTGCAAAAAGCGCATGAATATCTCGCCCATCGGCTGCTGCGCGCTCGCCGGTACCACCTACGATACCGACCGCTATTTTGAGGCGGAGCAGCTGGGCTTTGACGGCATAGCGATGAATTCTCTCGACGGCGTATCTGACAGAGATTACGTTATAGAGCTGCTGTCGGCGCTCTCGATACTCATGATGCACCTGTCAAGGCTTAGCGAAGAGATCATCCTCTGGTCGAGTTGGGAGTTCGGCTTCATCGAGCTCTCCGACGCGTACACCACCGGCTCATCCATCATGCCGCAGAAGAAGAACTCCGATATGGCGGAGCTCGTGCGCGGCAAGACAGGCAGAGTATACGGCGACCTCATGGCGGCTCTGACCATGCTCAAGGGTCTGCCTCTCGCGTACAACAAGGATATGCAGGAGGATAAAGAGGGCGTTTTCGACGCTGTGGATACGGCTTCGATGTCGCTCGGCGTATTCATCGGCATGATCTCGACCATGAAGGTCAGGGAAGAGAATATGAAGAAGGCTGCCCAGCGCGGCTTCATCAACGCGACCGACCTCGCCGATTATCTTACAAAGAAGGGTATGCCCTTCAGATCTGCGTACAAGATATCCGGCAGCATCGTCGCCTATTGCATAGCGAACAACGAGGTGCTCGAGACCCTGCCCCTCGAAAAGTATAAGGAATACTCCGACCTGTTTGAGCAGGATCTGTACGACGATATCGACCTGTACACCTGCGTTAACAAGCGCAACTCCGTCGGCGGCACCTCTGTCCGCTCGATAGAGCAGCAGATCAAGTTTGTGAAGGAGCAGTTGTAAGCCTTCCCCTCAAGTAACTGTCGATTAATGCAGTTTACGTATTCGTTGTCATTCCGAGGGAGCGCCGACATGCTTGTCGCGCGACCGTGGGAATCCCCCTGATAGGAGCAGAATCTCACTGTACAAGGCATTAATAACAAGGGGATTGCCACGGGCTAAAGCCCTCGCAATGACACAGTTATTGTTACGTCGAATTAATCGGCATTTGCTCAAGGGGAAACCTATGGAAGGATAAGACTATGGCAAAAGTATTTATAGACGGCAGCGCCGGCACCACCGGGCTGCGTATAAGAGAGAGGCTCAGCGAGCGCAAGGATATCGAGCTCCTGATCCTCCCCGAAGAATTGCGGAAAGATATCTCCGCACGTGCTGAGATGCTCAACAAGAGCGACGTCAGCTTCCTTTGTCTGCCCGACGCGGCGGCTGTGGAGGCGGTCTCGCTGATCGACGACCCCGATACCGTCGTGATCGACACCTCCACCGCCCACCGTACCGCCGACGGCTGGATCTACGGTATGCCGGAGCTCACCGGGCAGCGTGAGCTGATAAGGACGTCAAAGCGTATCGCGAACCCCGGCTGTCACGCCGGCGGCTTCATCGCTCTGGTGCGTCCGCTGGTCGAGAAAGGGATACTCAGCCCCGATATCCGTTTATCGTGCTTCTCCCTTACCGGCTATTCCGGCGGCGGCAAAAAGATGATCGCCGAGTATGAGGCTGACGGGCGCGACCCGCTGCTGGACGCTCCGCGTATCTACGCTCTGCCGCAGGCTCACAAGCACCTCCCCGAGATGAAGAAGCTCAGCCTGCTTGAGCATGAGCCGGTGTTCTCCCCGATAGTCGCCTCCTATTACAGCGGCATGGAGGTCAGCGTGGGCGTCACGCGTGACGTTATCTCAGGCGGCATAGAAGACATAAAAGCTGTGTATAAGGAATACTACAACAGCGGACTTATCCGATACGACGACAGCACCGAGGGCGGCTTCATCAGCGCGTCTGCATTCAGCGGGCGCGACGATATGTGCGTAGCCGTGTACGGCAACGACGACAGGATCACCCTGATCTCGCGCTTCGATAACCTCGGCAAGGGCGCCTCGGGCGCAGCCATCCAGAACATGAACATCTGCCTCGGCTTACCTGAGGATACAGGGCTGGTTACAGCCTAAGGCTCCCTTTGGGAAAGGGAGCTGTCAGCGTAAGCTGACTGAGGGATTGTATAAATTGAGCGTTGCGACCAACCTTTTTATAATTCGGTTTCTCGTTCTCACTCGGTCAAATAATACAATTCATCCGTCGCCCTTCGGGCGCCACCTTCCTTTCCCAAAGGAAGGCTTAATCCTCTGAAAGGAAGATATATGATATGAAACTGATAAACGGCGGCGTGACCGCGGCTCAGGGCTTTACGGCCTCGGGCATACACTGCGGTATACGCAGAAATACATCGAAAAACGACCTCTCGCTGATATTCAGCTCCGTGCCCTGTACGGCTGCGGCGGTATATACCACCAACCTCGTCAAGGGCGCTCCCCTTACCGTCACCAAGGCTCATATAGCCGACGGCAAGGCGCAGGCTGTCATATGCAACTCGGGCAACGCCAACACCTGCAACGCCGACGGCATCGAGATAGCCGAGGGCATGGCTGCTTTGACGGCGGATGCTTTGGGCATCGACCCTGCCGACGTCGTCGTGGCGTCCACCGGCGTTATCGGACAGCCCCTCAGCCTCGAGCCCATCAAAAACGGCATGGGCGAGCTGGTATCCAAGCTCAGCGAGGACGGCGGTCTTGAAGCCGCCTTAGGCATCATGACCACCGACACCATCCCGAAGGAGGTCGCCGCAGAGTTCGAGCTCGGCGGCAAGACCTGCCGTATCGGCGGCATAGCCAAGGGCAGCGGCATGATCCACCCCAACATGGCTACCATGCTGGTGTTCATCACCACCGACGCCGCGATCTCTCCCGATATGCTGCAAAAGGCGCTCTCGGGCGACATCCAAAGCACCTTCAACATGATCTCGATAGACGGCGACACCTCGACCAACGATATGGTCACCGTGCTCGCGAACGGCACGGCAGGCAACGCCGAGATAACCTGTGAGGGCGAGGATTTCACCGCTTTCATGAAGGCTCTCAACACCGTGACCGTCGGTCTGTGCCGCATGATAGCCGGCGACGGCGAGGGCGCGACAAAGCTGCTCGAGTGCAGGGTCACCGGCGCTCAGACTCCCGATATCGCCAAGACCGTCGCAAAGTCCGTCATCTGCTCCAGCCTGCTCAAGGCGGCTATGTTCGGCGCCGACGCTAACTGGGGCCGCGTCCTCTGCGCTATCGGTTATTCCGGAGCCGCCGTGGACGTCAACAAGATCGACGTCAGCTTCAAAAGCGCCAAGGGCGAGATCCTCGTCTGCAAGGACGGCGCAGGCGTAGAGTTCAGCGAGGAAAAGGCGAAGGAGATCCTGCTCGAGAAAGAGATCGAGATCCTCGTCGCCCTCAACGACGGCGATCATGATTCCGTAGCCTGGGGCTGCGATCTCACCTACGACTATGTCAAGATCAACGGAGATTACAGGACTTAAAGGCTCCCTTGTGTAAAGGGAGCTGTCGCCGCATGGCGACTGAGGGATTGCATTAATTGATCGAGCAAAGCGAGAAACTATATTAATTTGGTTGGTCGCTACACTCAGTTTATACAATCCCTCCGAGCGCTGACGCGCCCACCTCCCTTTCCCAAAGGGAGGCTAAGGAGGATTCTTATGAACAACGATTTTTCCAACGCAGAGAGGGCGGAGGTCTTATGCGCTGCTCTGCCGTACATAAAGAAGTATAACGGCAAGATCGTCGTCGTGAAGTACGGCGGCAACGCCATGATAAACGAAGAGCTAAAGCAGCAGGTCATGCAGGACATCGTCCTTTTGTGGCTGATCGGCGTCAAGGTAGTGCTTGTCCACGGCGGCGGCCCCGCTATCAACGACGTGATGAAGCGCGTCGGCAAGAAGCCCGAGTTCGTCGACGGTCTGCGCGTAACAGATAAAGAGACCATCGAGATCGTCCAGATGGTGTTGTCCGGCAAGGTCAACAAGACTCTCGTAAATCTTATCGAGAGCAAGGGCGGCAGGGCTATGGGCATCTCCGGCATGGACGGTATGCTCATCGAGGCTGAGATCAAGGACGAGCGCCTCGGCTATGTCGGCAACATCACTAAGATCCGCCCCGAGCCGATCATGGATCTGCTCGAGAAGGGCTACATCCCGGTCGTGTCCACCATCGGCTGTGATAAGGACGGCAACGCCTATAACATCAACGGCGACACCGCCGCTGCCTATATAGCAGGCGCGATAAACGCCGAGCGCCTTATCATGATGACCGATATCGCAGGTATCTTAAAGGATACTAACGACCCCGACAGCCTGATACCGCAGATAACCGTCTCGGAGGCTCAGCGCCTGTATCGCGACGGCATAATCTCGGGCGGCATGATACCCAAGGTAGGCTGCTGTATAGAGGCGATCTACAAGGGCGTACACAAGGTCATCATCATGGACGGTAGGGTACCGCATTCCATCCTGATGGAGCTGATGACCGACGAAGGCGCCGGTACAATGGTAGTAGGTGACGAAAAATGAGTATAAAAACAACCGACGAGCGCTATGTCGCTCATACATATAAACGCTTTGATACAGCCATCGTCAAAGGCAGCGGATGCATCTGCTATGACGACAACGGCAAGGAGTACATCGACATGACCTCCGGTATCGGCGTCAATATCTTCGGCTACTCCGACCCCGTGTGGGCTGAGGCCGTGGCTGCTCAGGCAAGGATGCTGCAGCATACGTCCAACCTGTATTACACGGTGCCCTGCGCCGAGCTTGCCGAGATACTGTGCACGCGCACAGGCATGAGCAAGGTGTTCTTCTCTAACTCCGGAGCCGAGGCTAACGAATGCGCCGTAAAGGTTGCGCGTAAGTACGCCGCCGATAACAAGGGCGCTGAGTATCACAACATCATTACCCTGAAGAAGAGCTTCCACGGCAGGACGCTCACCACCCTTGCCGCGACGGGTCAGGATAACTTCCACACGAAGTTCACTCCCCTTACCGAGGGCTTTTTATACGCAGAGCCTAACGATATCGACGGTCTCGAAAAGCTCGTCGCCGATAACAAGGTCGCAGGTATCCTGATAGAGATCGTGCAGGGCGAGGGCGGCGTGAACTCCCTCGACGAGGCTTTCATCAAGGCTGTCGAGCGCGTCTGCCGCGAGAACGACCTCGTCTTCATGGTCGACGAGGTGCAGACAGGCAACGGACGCACCGGCAAGCTGTATTCTTATATGCACTACGGCGTCAAGCCCGACGTCGTTTCCACGGCTAAGGGTCTCGCGGGCGGTCTGCCTATAGGCGCGACCCTCATGAGCGATAAGGTCTGCGACGTCCTCGGATACGGCGATCACGGCTCCACCTTCGGCGGCAACCCCGTCTGTGCAGCCGCCGCTATCTCGGTGATGAACCGTCTGGACGACGCCTTCCTCGCCGACGTCACCGCAAAGGGCGACTATATCCGCAAGAGGCTGACCGACGCAGGTCATGCAGTGAGCGGTCTGGGTCTGATGGTCGGCGTCACGACCGAAAAACCCGTGTCCGAGGTGCTCGCCGCCTGTATGGAGAAGGGCGTGCTGTGCCTCTCGGCAAAAGAAAAGCTCAGATTGCTCCCGCCGCTCAACATCCCGCAGGAGCAGCTTGAAAAAGCGATAGATATAATAATCGAGGTGCTGTCATGAACCTGAAAAACAGACATTTTCTGAAACTGCTGGACTATACCCCCGAGGAGATCGGCTATCTGCTCGATCTTGCCGCCGAGCTCAAGGCAAAGAAAAAGGCAGGCATACCCCACCGCCTGTGCGAGGGCAAGAGCATCGCCCTGATCTTTGAGAAGACCTCCACGCGCACGCGCTGCGCCTTTGAGGTAGCGGCAGCCGACCTCGGTATGCACCCCACCTATCTCGACCCCTCCGGCTCGCAGATAGGGAAGAAGGAGTCGATCGCCGACACCGCGCGCGTCCTCGGCAGGATGTACGACGCTATCGAGTACCGCGGCTTTGGTCAGGAGATCGTCGACGACCTCGCGAAGTACGCCGGTGTGCCGGTATATAACGGCTTGACAAACGAGTTCCACCCCACCCAGATCCTCGCCGACTTCCTCACCGTGCGCGAGCATTTCGGCTCCCTTAAGGGCAGGAAGTTTGTCTACATGGGCGACGCGCGCTACAACATGGGCAACTCGCTGATGGTCGGCTGCGCGAAGATGGGTATGCATTTCGTCGCCTGCGCGCCAAAGAAGTATTTCTCAGATGCCGCTCTTATAGAGCAGTGTAAAAAGATCGCCGATGAGACCGGCGCGACCCTCTCGTTCATCGAAGATCCGTTTGAAGCCACAAAGAACGCCGACGTCATCTACACCGACGTTTGGGTGTCTATGGGCGAGCCTGACGAGGTATGGGCAGAGCGTATCGCCGACCTCACCCCCTACAGGGTGACCGCAGAGCTGATGGATAACGCCGGGGAGCAGTGCCGCTTCATGCACTGTCTGCCGGCTTTCCACGATCTGAACACCACCATCGGCAGGCAGATTCACGACCGCTTCGGCATCGACTGCATGGAGGTCACCGACGAGGTCTTCGAGAGTGACCGCTCCATCGTATTCGACGAGGCGGAGAACCGTATGCACACCATCAAGGCTGTCATCGCCGCGACTCTGGCATAAACAAACATGATATTCGGCTCCCTTTACACGAGGGAGCCTTTTTGCGTGTAAAAACCGCAAAAGGTCATTGTATTTTCGATTTTACCGCATAATCGAATCATTAACCCGATTTGTGTGTCGCTAATGTCGCAATATTCAAAAAGGTTACCTAAAACAACATCCACGCCCCGACAAAACGGCGCGCCGTTATTTTGTATACTTATGACATCCTAATGCCGAAAGGGTTGTTGATATGTCTGTTGTACAAGCTGTGCGCCGTAAAAGGTCAAGGGCGCCCGTGAGCGCCGTAGCGCGCGAGGTCGCCCTGCACATCTCATATTTTCTCGCCGGGATAGTGATATCGCGGGGCGCGACCTTGGGTCAGCTGTCGCCGTTCGGAGCCTCGTTCACCGCGGCTGTGCCTTTCAGTTATCTGCCTGCTGGTATGCTGGGAGCCGCGCTGAGCTATCTGTTCTCTTCGCCGCTGAGCTCCTTCCGCTACATAGCGGTGGTGATCTCGATAGGCGCGATACGCTGGGTCTTCCACGAGATAAAGAAGCTCTCGCAGAGCCGTCTGTACCCGGCGGCGGTAGCGTTCATCCCGATCTTCGCTACCGGGATAGCCCTGACCTTCTCTGCGAAATCGGAGCTTACCGAGGTGTACGAGTGCGTCATCGAGGCGCTTATCGCCGCCGCCGGAGCCTACTTCATGAGCCGTACAGTGTCGCTGTTCGAGTCGCGGCGGCTGCTCTCGGGCTTCTCGCAGCAGGAGCTTTCATGCCTCTCCATGACCGGCTGTATCATGCTGCTCTCGCTCTCAAAGGTCGCTGTCGGGGCTGTTTCCGTAGGCAGGCTCCTGGCTGTGCTGCTGATAATGGCGTTCGCCCGATACGGCTATGTCAAGGGAGGCAGCATCGCCGGCATAGCTACGGGCACGGTGTTTGCTCTGGGCGACAAGAGTTGGCTGTTCCTCGCGGCAGGCTACGCTTTATCGGGGCTGACGGGCGGCTTGCTCGCGCCTATGGGCAAGGCCGCGGTGGTATTCTCGGTGCTGATATGCTGCGCGATGTTCGCCTTTGCCGCGCCCGACCGCTCCATGCTGCTCTCGGTGACTCTCGAGAGCCTGATAGCCGGCGGAGTCTTCCTGCTGATCCCCAAGGACGCCGGTAACTTCATGACGGCGGTGTTCGGTGACGAGAACGCCGGGGTATCGGGCGACGCTGTCCGCCGCAACGTCACCATGCGGCTCGAGCACTGCTCCAAGGCTCTCGATAACGTCAGCTCGTGCGTCAACGCCGTGTCCGACCGCCTTTCTAAGCTCTATGAGCCGGGCGCCGATTGGGTGAGCGAGCGAGCGTCTGACATCACCTGCGGCAGCTGCGGCTTGCGCGTCTACTGCTGGGAGAAGCAGAGGGACATGACACTTGACGACTTTCGCAGGCTCGGGGATGTTTTGAAGGAGCGCGGCTTCGTCAAAGAAGGCGACGTCGAGGACGCTTTTTTGAAGCGCTGCTGCAAGAGCGCCGAGCTCGCGCGCTCCGTCAACAGCAGCTACCGCGAGTATCTCTCGCTGGAGGCTGCACGCCGCAGAGTGGGGCAGGTGAGGAGCGTGGTCGCCGGGCAATTCGCAGGGCTGAGCGATATCCTGCACGACCTCTCGGAAGAGTTCGGCAGCGTCGAGGGCTACGATACAGCCTGCGCCCAGAGGGTCATCGAGGCGCTGTCGGCTGTCGGCTTGACTGCGGTGGACTGCTCATGCAGGACAAGCTCCGTCGGCGGCATGACCGTAGAGCTGGAGCTTGCCATAGGGAGGAAGACCGCTTTATCGCAGGCGCAGCTATCGCATGAGGTCAGCCGCGCGTGCGGCAGATACTTTGAGGCTCCCGAGATCAGCTTTGAGGGTGACCGCGCGCGAGCCGTGATGTGCGAGCTGCCGCTTTACGACCTCGAGATAGGCTCGGCACAGCATATCTGCGACGACGGCACGCTTTGCGGCGACTGCCTCAACTACTTCAGCAACGGTTCGGGCAGTACCGTGGCGATGCTCTCCGACGGCATGGGCTCCGGCGGCAGGGCGGCGGTGGATTCCAACATGGCGGTCAGCATAATGTCAAAGCTGTGCAGGGCCGGTCTGAGCTACGACTGCTCCCTCGCCGTGGTGAACTCTTCGCTGATGATAAAGAGCGAGGAGGAGTCGCTTGCGACCCTCGACGTCGCAGATTTCAACTGCTTCACCGGCACCGTCGGACTGATGAAGGCGGGCGCCTGCACAACATATATCCGCCGTAACTCGAATATCCTCAAAAAAGATATGCCCTCCCTGCCTCTCGGGATCCTGAACGAAGCCCGTTTCAGCAAGGAGGACGTTACACTCTCTAAGGATGACTGGATCGTGCTGGTATCCGACGGCGTGATGATAGGCTCGCCCGACTGGATAGAGCGGCTGATCCTTTCATGGCACAACGGCTCGGCGGAGGAGCTCGCCGCGCAGATAGTCGACGAAGCCGCCAAACGCAGAAAAAACGACCGCGATGACGACATCACCGCGATCGCTATGAGAGTTGTTGAGAATGTTTGATATCATGTATGGTTCAGAGTCGGTTTTATCCTAACCTTTTATATAGTCCTCTCTGAGTACAGCCCTCACGACGGAGTCGTTGATACCCTGATTGTTCCTGCTTGCCTGCCGCATGGTGCCCTCGTACAGCATCCCGCACTTTTCCATCACTCTGCCGGAATTTGGATTCCTCGCGTCGTGGGTGGCTTGTATGCGGTTCATGCCCACTTCTTCAAAGAGGAACCGAATGACCTCCGCCAGAGCCTCGGGCATTATCCCTTTGCCCCAAAAGCGTTCACTAAGACAGTAACCGACCTCGCAGGCGGCAATATCCTCGCGTATCCAGATTACGCTGATGCTGCCGATCGGCTCGCATATCTCCTTATGCTCTATCACCCAGTTGTAGCTGTCGGGCTTTTGGTACTCGTCGATACAATACTGTATGTAGCCTTTGAGATCTTCGATATCCC
>ONPE01000017.1 GCA_900319615.1 uncultured Eubacteriales bacterium | reverse complement strand
AGCAGATACCAGCTGATAACATCGTACAGCACGGCAAGATAATCCTTGTTCTTTATAGAGTTATAGGCATTTATCGCCAAACCGGTGAACAGATGGATTATGCCCAGCAGGAAGCTGAACATCAGCATACGCATCGGGTCGGTGACGGGGTTGAACCATATAGGCACTACAAGACCGGGTATAGCAGGCGGCGGCGTATGGAAGAAGGTGTTGGAGATGACCGACACCGCGTCGCCGAAGAATGAGCCGAACAACAGCCCCCAGAAGGTAGTGGACACGCCGCACCAGAAGAACATCTTCATGCTGCGCCTTAGCCCCTTCTCCATGCCCTTGAACTTAAGCAGGCAGATACCGCAGGCGAGCGCCATAACGATACCGTAGCCCGCGTCCGAAAACATCAGACCGAAGAAAATATAGTAGAATATCGCCATTATCGAGGTCGGGTCAGCCTCGTGCTTATCGGGATAGCTGTAGGTCGCGATGACCGACTCGACGGGCTCGGCGAATTTATTGTTCTTGAGCATGACGGGCGCGTCGTCTTCGACTGCGTCCTCGAGCTCGATTTCGGCGTCATATGTCGTCTCAAGATAGGTCTTGAGCTTCTGCGCATCGGGCTCCGGTATGTAGCCCGTGAGCACGAAGGTGTTGTTGGACGTCGCGATATCGTCGTAAACCGCATAGCGATCAGCCTTCATGACGTAGTAATCTTCGAGGAAGGCGAGCTTATCGCTGTATTCCGCGAGAGCCTTGATGTTGTTCTGATTCTCCAGAATCCTGCCGTCGCGGTTGTTGATATGGCGATTGATCTCTTTCTCACGCTTTTTGGGCGTGACGTTACAGACATACGACGGATACTCGAAGCCGATTCGCCGTAGAGCCTCGGACACAGCCTCCGCATCCCTCGGACACAGCCTCCGCATCCTTTTTAGAGGTCAGGACGAATACACAGGTCTGGTTACCGTCCTCATGGACGACCTCGACGTCTATGCCGTCGACCTCCGGGATCAGCTCAGCGAGCTCCTTCATGATGTCCGTCGATGACTTCGGCGGAGCGAACTTGCCGATGAACGCCCTTGTCGTCGAGGTACCGGAGAAGCTCATCGGTACATCGAGGTCGAGCCACGGCTTTATCGTCTCCAGCTGAGCCTGATACTTGACCTTTTCAGCCTCGTTGCGGTCTATATTCTTTTGATACGATATGATATCGTATGCTGCTTTCAGGATATCCTGCGCATCGTCGGCAAGCTCCTCGTACTGCTCGCGAGTGAGCTGTTCCCTGCCCTTGAAGGACGACAGCAGCCCCTTCTTCTGCGGAGCGTAGCGGAGAAGTATCTCCCGAGCCTCTTTGGCGGTGGATGCTATGCTGTTGTAGCGCTGCTGCACAGCCGAGGTGTCGTCCTTATAAAAGACGCTGTCCTCGATATCGACGTTCTCTATCTGAACGACGCCGCGCCGCTGCAGATCCTCCAGGATATCCTTGCAGTATTTGAGCAGCGCGTACACGTTGATGCGCTGCATCCTGAGCATCGACATAATGCCCTCCTTACTGCCGGTAAACGGTTTATCTTATACTAAAGTTTCTCTTATAAGTTTATTGATGACGTTCTGCTTTAATTTGAGAGTCTTTTCGGTCAGAGCCTGAGCCTCAGCCTGTGCCTGCTCCCTGCGCTCACGGACTATCACATCCGCGCGCTGCTTTGCCTCATCGCAAGCGCGTTTGTCGAGGTCGTCGGCCTGAGCCTTCGCCTGAGCGACGATCCTATCGGCTTCCGCCTCTGCGTTCGACACGATCTCGCGAGCCTTGAGCTCGGCCTCATCGCGGGCTTCGTTAGCCTTGAGTTCTGCCTCTCTGACTCTATCTATTGTGGAAACGGCCATTTTTTCACCACCATATTGCGTTATCCCTAATATAATAAACCAAAAATACGCAATAGTCAAATATATTTTGCTATTTTTTGTTAATTGACAAATAATAACGTTCAAAAACGCTTTGTTATAGGCTATCTCCCAATACTCTTTGATTTTACAATATAATGCAAATGCGGTTTGACAGTAACCGCATAGGGATTGTGAGATAATAGACCCGTGGTTATTTACATTGATGTACTCATATTTATCAACACGATACTGAACTACGCGATACTTGCTACAGCCGATGCGCTGCTGAAACGCCGGTGCAGGCTGTGGCGGCTGCTTGCCGGTGCTTTTACAGGCGCGCTGTTCTCGCTGGCTGACCGTATTCATCGACCTCGACAGTCCGCTGTTCCTCTTCTTCATCAAAGCGGTATCATCGGCGGTCATAACATCCATCGTCTTCGGCTTTCACGGCGTCAAAGCATATTTAAAGGCTATGCTGATGACGATGTGCGTATCTCTGCTGTACTGCGGTGGGCTGATACTTTTCCGTCAGATATTCAAGCCGCCGGATTTGGTGATAATCAACGACGTTCCTTATTTCCGCACGGATCCTCTGCTGCTTTTAGGACTGACCGCAGTGATATATCTGTTGCTGCTCATATGCGCGAGGATATTCCGCGAAAGGTTCAGGTCGACCATAGTGCCGCTCAGCTTCACGGTAGGCGGCAGTGATTACTCCTGCATAGGCAAAATAGACACGGGCTGTAATCTGACCGAGCCCTTTTCGGGAGCGCCGGTGATAATCGCCGACAGCAGCGTATTCACGCCTGATAAAAGCCTACCCAAGAGGATAATCCCCTACACCACGGTATCAGGCTCGTCATATCTGACGGCTGTACCCGCGCAAAAAGTTCTCATAGACAAAAAGTCGGCGCAGCTGCCTGTATACATAGCCGCCGCGCCGAAGCTTGATTCAGATTTCCACGCCATAATTAATCCGGATTTGATAAGGTGATATAATGCAGTTACTCAGAAACATTCTTTTCAAGCTACGCTTCATCCTGCTGTCAAACAGCGTATACTACATCAACAGCTCAGGAGCCTTGCCCCCTCCCCTCACCAAAGCCGAAGAAGAGCTGATAATGCGCCAGATACAAGACGGCGACGAAAAGGCTCGCGAACCGCTGATAGTACATAATCTGCGTTTGGTCGTATACATAGCGAAAAAGTTCGAGAACAGCAACGTAGGCATCGAGGATCTGATCTCCATCGGCACGATCGGGCTGATAAAGGCTGTCAACACCTTTTCACCCGACCGCAACATCAAGCTCGCCACCTACGCTTCGCGCTGTATTGAGAACGAGATACTCATGTTCCTGAGAAAAACAGCGCAGAACAAATATGAGATATCAATAGAGGAGCCCCTCTCCACCGACTGGGACGGCAACGAGCTGCTGCTTTGCGATATCCTCGGCAGCGATAACGATACCGTCAGCGCCGATATCGAGCAGGAGGTCGAGCGCAGCCAGCTGCTCGAGGCTGTCAGCCGCCTTAACACAAGAGAAGCCATGATAATGGAGCTGCGCTTCGGGCTCAACGGCAACCGCGAGCATACCCAAAAGCAGGTCGCTGATCTGTTGGGGATATCGCAGTCGTATATCTCGAGGCTGGAGAAAAAGATCATCGGCAAACTAAAGGATGATCTAGAAAAAGTAATCTGACGCGCGCTTCTGACGCGCGCGTCTTAGTACGCCATACATCAACGTATAAACGATAATTAACTTTCATCGATCACAATGTTTTATATTCTTTTTATGTCTTGATCTGTGGATTTGACGCGTGAGTCTTAATACTCCATACATAAACGTAATTGAGATAATATATTTCAAAACGTCTATATTATTGACATACAATTATTCGGCGCAAAAAGTAAATAATATGTAAAGCAGGCTTCGTGCCTGCTTTATTCATTACCGGCTATGTTATCATCGTCCGCGGCGTTCCGGTCGATATTTCCGTCGCCGTCATTGTTCTCGGCTATGCCGACGTTACCGTCGCCGTCCGAGACTTCACCGTTGTCGATCATGCTCTCTACGTTCTCCTGCACCTCGGTCATAATCTCTCTGACGACGTCGGTAGGCTTTTCGGTTGGCTTTTCGGGCTTCTCGGTAGGGGTCATACGGAGCGTAGGCGGCTCGGCAGGCGTGCGTGTAGGTGTGCTCGCAGCGCCGCCCATGCAAGCCGTAAGCATAGCGGACGTCAGTACAGCCGAACACAGCAAAAATAATAATCTTTTCATCAACAGTTCTCCTTACAAAAAATTACCGCCGCATACAGCGACGGTAATAGTATGTAACGATATTGGAAAACTATTCAAAATCCGTTAATGAAACGAGCTTCTCTGCGATTTTTTTGCCCTGATCGTCGTACTTGGAGATCAGGTCGTCCTGATGATTCATCAGCACGGTACCGCCGTCGGAGAGCTCCTTGCAGACAAAGCGGACATTACCGTCCGCGGTGATACGGACGCCGTTGCCCTCGGGCTTGTTATTGCTCCAGCGGCCTACGTGCATAGAGCCGTCACGCGCGCTTATTCCCACGCCAACGCCGTGACGTGCGTTCTCGACCCAATCACCGGTGTAGCACAGGGTGCCGTCCTTATAAAAGTAGGAGCCCTTGCCGGAGCGCTTGTCGTGAAGATACTGACCCTCATATGCGGTTGTACCGAGATCGGTGACAGTCCTGCCGTAGCCGGAGCGTTCGCCGTTTCCGTCGAGCTCGCCGTAATAGCTGTACACGGCGCCGTCGGCGATGATCTCTTTATCGGGCTTCACAGCCATGCTGACAGCCTCCTCTTCTGTGATTTCCGGGATCTCTTCGTATGTCTCGGCGATCTCTGTTTCTTCGATATCGGCTTCGATCTCGGGTTCGGCGACTTCATCGGAAGGCGTCTCGCCGAAGGCTGCAGCCTTGGTGATATCGAGAGCCGACGAAAGATTGCGCTTTACGTTGAAATCCTTGACGTTTATCTTATCGAACAGGGGCGATTCGTCAACAAAGCACTCCTTGGCTTCGTCGATAAGCTCCTGCTCAGTCTGACGGACGAAAGCTCTGAAAGCCGCCTCCTGCGAGGGGCTGAGATAATACACTATACCCTCGTTGGTAGCGGCGACGGCCGAGTGATCGGTGAATCCGTCACTCACCTTTTTCGCTGTGTTCTCGTCAGGAACCTCGGGCGCCTCAGAGAGTATCACGGGCTCGGGGAGCTTTGTATCGGTGTACAGCAGGCATAAGCCTCTGCGAGCCTTGCGCGGCTCTATCGAAGCACACACCGTACCCGACGCGTCGATGTATTCGACCCTGAGCAGCGTATGCAGCTTGCTGAACAGCATCCGTTTAACGAGCGCCTGATCCTTGTAGAAGCACAGGCGGTATCTGCCGTCCTCAGCCGCCACGACCTCCTGCAAGACCGTGCCTGCAGCATCCTTCACAGTCCACTTGAGCGGTCTGTCCTTTTCAAGCGTGTACTCGTAGAAAAGAGCTTCGCCCTGACTGTCGACGGTGATGCGGTCGCGGATACGTTTGCCGCTGTCAAAAAAGCTCCTGCGAACCTCCGCCAGAATGTCAGACGAGAGATCGGTATTATCGTATCCCGTCAAACAGAAATCATAAAAATATTTTATACCCATTACTTATCCAAATCTAAACGAGGATATCAGATAGACACCTGCATAGCTACGTCGTACAGGCGATTATCGAATTCTCTGGCCATATTGAGAGCCTCGGTGATATCATAATCGACGATCTCGCCGCCGTGAGAAGCGATAACGCGGTTACCGATACCCTTGGTGAGCAGCTCGACAGCCGCTACGCCCATATTGGTAGCCATAAGACGGTCGCGAAGAGTGGGCGAACCGCCGCGCTGTACGTGACCGAGGATGGTCGCGCGGGTCTCGATACCTGTGCGGTTCTGGATATACTTGGAAATATCCTGTACGCCGCCTACGCCCTCGGCTACGATGACGATGAAGTGCTTCTTGCCTGTATCCTTCTGCTCATAGATGCGGGAGATAACGTCTCTCTCTACATCATACGGAACCTCGGGGACGATGATGGAGGTAGCGCCTACAGCGATACCGGTCTGCAGGGCGATGTCGCCGCAGTGACGACCCATGACCTCTACTACCGAGCAGCGGTCGTGGCTCTGTGCGGTGTCGCGGATCTTATCTATCATCTCTACGGCGGTATTCATAGCCGTATCGAAGCCGATGGTATAATCGGAGCAGGCGATATCGTTGTCGATGGTGCCGGGCAGAGCCACACAGGGGATGCCGAGGTTTGAAAGCGCCCTGGCTCCGCGGAAGGAACCGTCGCCGCCTACTACTACCAGACCTTCGATATCAAGAGAACGGCAGAAGTCCGCCGCCTGCTGCTGATACTCGGGCTGCATGAATTTTTTACTGCGGGCGGTGTAAAGGATGGTGCCGCCGCGGCTGAGGATATCGGATACGGAGCGCAGGTTCATTTCCTTTACGTCGCCGTTCAAGAGACCGTTGTAGCCCTTGTAGACGCCGTAGACCTTGAAGCCGTTGTAGATACCGGCTCTTACTACCGCTCTGACTGCCGCGTTCATACCCGGGGCGTCGCCGCCGCTGGTCAATACTGCTAATGATTTAGACATATAAAAACCTCCTTTATATCGGAAAACAAATAATTAACCGTTTGTATTATAATACAAACACCTTTACATAATCAAGTATTTGAGCAAAATTCATCAAATAAATTGTTGGTCATGTCAGCCGGACGTTTTCCTCACCGAGCTGATATCCGAGCTCGCCGAGCTGGGTGGGATTGGGAGCCGTCCACATCGAGCGCGGTGCAAGCATCTGCTGCTTTGTATCGCTCAGATAAAAGACGACCTTCACGGAGCCCGGGAACAGCTCGAGCAGATTCTTCGCCTTGAAGAACTCGCGGCATTCGAGCGACCGCACCTTAAGATACAGCTTCTTCTCCCCCAGCTGCTTTTGCTCAACGGTCTGCCGGACGGTCGACGCGTTCAGCTCCCTTGCAGGAGGCAGGGCGATGATCTTGTCCGCGAGCACCCGCGGCTCCTCGTCCTCCTTATAGCTCAGCGTGCCTTCGATCTGAACCGCGGCTCCTGCGTACAGAGCATCGCGGCACTCCTCGAGTACATTGGGGAAAATGATGACCTCGCAGGTGCCGAAGCGATCCTCCACATCGGCGAAAGCCATCATCTTGTTGCTTTTTGTGATCTGGGTCTTGTTCTTGACCACGACGGCGACAAGTTTCACCTTTGAACGGTCGTGATAGCGCGTATTATCGGGGTCGAGGACGTCGCTGATTCTGTCGGCGCCTATAGAGCTGCAGAACTGCGCGTACTCGTCGAGCGGATGGCCGCTCAGATACATACCCGCCATCTCCTTCTCCATATTGAGCAGCTCCATCAGCGGGAACTCCTCCAGATCGGGCACGGCTATCTCGTCTGCGCGTGTATCGCCGCCCATATCGAACAGCGATATCTGACCCGCCGCACCTTTTCGGCGATCGTAATCGAGGTCGTCGAGGACGGTCTTTGACACAGCCAACATCTGCCGTCGGTTGCAGCCGAGGTTATCGAGAGCGCCGCATTTGATAAGACTCTCTAACGATCTCGCGTTCAAACCTCTGCCGTTGAGCCGTTTGCAAAAGTCGTAAAAGGATCGGTATGGCTGCAAGCGCCTTTCATATATTATCGAATCTATAAAGCCGAGTCCGAGATTCTTGATCGCGGACAGACCGAATCGGATGTTGCCGCCCGATACGGTGAACTTGCTGTCGCTCTCGTTGACGCTCGGAGGCAGTACAGCGATAGCTAATTTATGACACTCGCCGATATACACGGCAGTCTTGTTCTGGCTGTCTATTACCGAAGAAAGCAGAGCCGCCATGTACTCGCGCTTATAAAGGCATTTGAGATACGCCGTCTGGTACGAAACGGCAGCATATGCCGCGGCGTGGCTCTTGTTGAAGGCATAGGACGCAAAGCTCTCCATCTCGGAGAAGATAGAAAGAGCGGTCTTTTCATCTATGCCGCGTCTGAGGCAGCCCTCGACCTCGACCTCGCCGTTTTCATTAACAAGGCCGTGGATGAATATCTGCTTCTCGCGCTCCATGACCTCATGCTTCTTCTTGCTCATGGCGCGACGGACTATATCAGCCCTGCCAAGCGAATAACCTGCGAGGGTGCGGAATATCTGCATGACCTGCTCCTGATACACGATACAGCCGTTCGTGACCTTGAGAATCGGCTCCAAAGCAGGGTGTTTATATGTTATTTGCCCGGGTTTATGGCGGTTGCGGATATAGGTCGGGATGGAATCCATCGGCCCCGGCCGGTACAGCGAGATAACGGCGATCAGGTCTTCAAAGCGCTCGGGCTTGAGCTGAGTCAGGACGTTCTTCATCCCTCCGCTCTCGAACTGGAACACGCCGTCGGTGCTGCCGGAGGAGATCATATCATAGACAGCCTTTTCGGAATAGCTGATGTTATCTATCGAGAAACCGGGCTCGCGCCGCCTTATCATAGTCTCGGCGTCGTGGATAACGGTGAGGTTGCGCAGCCCCAAAAAGTCCATCTTCAAAAGCCCCAGCTCTTCGAGGGTAGTCATGGTGAACTGAGTGACAACGGCGTCGTCGGATTTTGCAAGCGGAACGTAATCGCTAACGGGGCGGTCGGTTATTACGACGCCTGCTGCGTGCATGGTGATGTTGCGCGGCGTGCCCTCAAGGTCGCGCGCTATGTCGAGTATCTGCTTTACGGTGGGATCCTGATGATAGGAGGTTCGCAGATCAGATGACATTGTCAGCGCCTTGTCTACGGTCATGTCGATGCTGAACGGTATCATCTTCGCGATCCTGTCTACCTGAGCATACGGGATATCGAGGACCCTGCCTACGTCGCGCACGGCGCCGCGAGCCTGCATCGTGCCGAAGGCTACGATCTGCGCCACGTGGTCGGAGCCGTACTTGCGGATGACGTAGTCGATGACCTCTCCCCTTCTCTCCTTGCAGAAGTCGATATCGAAGTCGGGCATACTGACGCGCTCGGGGTTGAGGAAGCGCTCGAACAGCAGATCGTACTTGATCGGGTCGATGCCGGTTATGCCGATACAGTAGGCGCACAGAGAACCGGCTCCCGAGCCTCTTCCGGGGCCTACGGGTATATCGCGGCTCTTGGCGTAGCTGACGAAGTCGTGGACGATCAGAAAGTAGTCGACAAAGCCCATCCTGCGGATAACGCCGAGCTCATAGTCGAGGCGTTCCCTTATCGACGGGTCGGGATCATCGCCGTAATGCTTGAACAAGCCATCGTAGCATCTACCGCGGAAATATTCGAAGTGATCCTCGTTGTTCGGGGTCTTGAAATCGGGCAGCTTGCGAACGCCGAACTCTATCTCTACATTACAGCGTTCGGCGATCTTTGAGGTATTATCAATGGCTTCGGGAACGTCGGGGAACAGAGCGCGCATCTCATCCTCGCTCTTTAGATAGAATTCCTCTTCATCAAAAGCCATCTTCTTATCATTGACGGTGGAGTTAGTCTGTATACAAAGCAGGATATCGTGCAGCCTGCTGTCCTCCTTGCGGATATAGTGGCAGTCGTTGGTGGCGACGAGCTCTGCGCCTATCTCATGCGCAACGCGGATAAGTCCGCGATTGAGCTCCTTTTGCTCGCTGATACCGTGATCCTGCAATTCTATGAAGTAGTTGTCCTTACCGAATACTCTCTGATAGTATCGCGCGCTTTCGACAGCGCCGGAGAAATCATCGGCAAGCAGGCGCTTAGGCACCTCTCCGGACATACACGCAGACAGGCAGATCAAGCCCTCGTGATATCTCTCGAGCGACTCCTTATCCACCCTCGGCTTGTTGTAAAAGCCGTCGGTGAAGCCTAGCGACACCAGCTTCATCAGATTCCGATAGCCGATATCGTTCTCGCACAGGAGTATCAGATGGCTGTATTCGCGGTCGAGCTCAAAGGTCTTGTCAAAGCGCGAACGCGGAGCGACGTATACCTCGCATCCGAGTACCGGGTGTATGCCCTGCTTTTTACATTCCCTGTAAAAATCGATCACACCGTACATGACGCCGTGATCGGTGATCGCGAGGGCGCTCTGCCCCAGCTCCTTCGCCCTTGATACAAGGCGGGAGATACGGCAGGCTCCGTCGAGAAGACTGTATTCACTGTGTACATGCAGGTGTGTAAACGACATAAATATATTCCTTTTATCAATCTACGGTCGCGCTGACGGTACCGTCCGCCATAGTGACCGATACTTTATCGCCGCTGATAAGCTCCTTTGCCGAGCGCACGTTCACGCCGTCCTTCATAAGATAGGCAAAGCCTCTGTTGAGCACGGCGGCGGGGCTGAGCGCCTCTACGCGTGAAGCGAGCTCCTGTGTACGCGCCACAGCGGTGTTAAATGTATTCTCTGCGGCACGCGACGCACGCAAAGAGAGCTGAGCGAGCAGCTGTATATCCTTTTCAACAGCCGGCAGCGGCGATCTGGCGGCTGTCAGCTGAGCAAGATGATCCAATTCTTTTTGACGTAACCCGATCTTGTTTTCCAAGGAGGAGAGTCCGCCTTTGAATTCGTTGACGATGATCTGAGAGAGCTCTGTGCGGTCGGGCACCGCAAGCTCGGCGGCAGCGGACGGAGTCGGCGCTCTCAGGTCGCTGACAAAATCGCAAATGGTTGTGTCTGTCTCATGACCTACCGCCGATATGACAGGCACCTTGCAGTCGTAGATAGCTCTCGCAAGCCCCTCATCGTTGAACGCCCACAGATCCTCCATCGAGCCGCCGCCGCGACCGATGATGATAACGTCGGCGGCGTTGTTATCGGAGAAGAGTTTGACAGCGTTAATCAGCTGAGCCGGAGCCCCCTCGCCCTGTACAAGCACCGGGGCAAGAACTATCTCAGCACACGGGAATCGTCTGCCGATGATATCGCATATATCGCGCAGGGCTGCTCCCGTAGGCGATGTGATCACCCCGACAGTGCGCGGCATATCGGGTATGGGCTTCTTGTGCTCCTCGCTGAACAAGCCCTCGGCGCCGAGCTTCTTTTTCAGCTGCTCAAGCTGCATGGCGAGCACGCCGACGCCGTCAGGCTGCATATCCTCGACGCGCAGCTGATACTGACCGGCAGGCTCATACACCGTCACCGACGCGCGCATGATCACCTTCATCCCGTCCTCGGGGCGGAATCTCAATGTGCGGAAAGCCCACGAGAACATCACCGCGCGGATCACGCTGTCCTTATCCTTCAAAGAAAAGTACAGATGACCGCTCTTCGCATTGAAGCTCACGTTCGAGAGCTCGCCCTCTATAAAGATCGTCTGCAGCTCCTCGTCGGCGGCTATAAGTGAAGCGACCCGCGCGTTTAGCTGAGATACGGTAAAAACCTTTGGTGTTATCATATACTGTTATTATCCTTTACGGCGGCGAGCACAGCTGTGCCTGCCGCGTTGTCAGAAGAAAATTCGGGCTTTGCGAACACGCAGTCGAAGCTGCTCTGCAGACGCTCGCGTATGATAGAATCGGACATCACGCCGCCTGCGTATACAAACGGCAGGTCGCCGCAGCTCTCTCTTATCCGCTCGCTCATACCGCATATTGCAGCAGAGACGAACTCCATCGCAAAGCGCGCGATATACTCCCTGCTCCTGCCCTCTTTAAGATATCTTTCGGCGATGTTCTGACCGCCGGACAGGCAGCAGTCGAGCCCTTTCAATGTTGCTTTTGCCGTGACCTTCTCCGTGCACGACAAAGCGAGCTTCTCGAGCTCTCTGCCGCACGGGAAGCTCAGCCCGAGCATCACGCCGATGCGGTCGATCAGCTGACCGGCGTTAAGATCGAGCGTCTGCGCGGTTATCTCGGTAGTCACAAAGCCGTCAGTCCCGTTGACCGTCAGAGCCTCGGTGGTGCCCCCGCTGACATGGAAGGCGATGTGCTTTTTATCGAGCAGATCAAGCCTGCCCACGCTGTACAGGGCTGCTGCAATATGCCCCTGCTGATGCGAAAACTTATAAACAGGGACGCGCAAGGCGGATGACAAAACGCGTGCCGCAGTCACACCTACCGTGAAGCACGGCATATAGGAGCCCTCGGCTGTACGCGGAGCATATGATACGCCTATGGCGCGGATATCTCCGTCAAAGCCGTCTAAGGCGCTTTCAAATAGCTCGGGCAGTTGCTGGACATGGTGGAACACAGCGTCGCTCTGCCTCAGCCCGAGCTCGCCATCCCTGACCGGCAGCAGCTTGCGCCGGCTGACTACCTCACCGCTCGCATCGTCGTAGAGACAAACGGAGGTGGTGTAGTTGCTGGTATCTATGCCGAGATAACAGCTCATAGGGTCTTGGCAACCGAGCCGAGAACGCCGTTGACGAAAGCGGCTTCATCCTCGACGGAATACTTCTTTGTCAGCTCAACAGCCTCGTTTATCGAGACCGAAACGGGGATGCTGTCGTCGTACATCATCTCATATAAAGCTAATCTGAGAATGGACAGCGAAACCTTTGAGATACGGCTGATCTTCCATCCGGGCTTAAGATTCTCCGAAATCTTTTTATCGACTTCCATGATCTTGTTCCTCACGCCCTTTGCGCGGCTGATCGCGTCGCCGCTGAGCATATCGTCCCTCGCGTCGCCGGCGTTATCGGCGATCTCGTCGATATCGGTATCTGAGAACAGGGATTCGAAGCCGAGGAGGAACGCCTGCTCGCGTACCTTATATCTCGAAACATCGTTATTATCTGCGGTTGCGATATCCATCTCTTCGGGTGCGGTGTTTTCTTTACACATCTGTACCCCTCGCTTTCTCATAATTATTCATATAATACTAATAATCAATAAAAGACTTAAAACAGATATAAGCGGAAAATTTTGCGTAGCGCGGCGGAGGTTGCAGGCAGGCTGGCGCCTGTCAAGACCGACAACAAAGCTATGCGGAATTTTACGCAATAGATGTTAAAGGGTTTTATGGAATATTAGTATAAATTATATCACAAGCAAACTTATTTGTAAACAAAAACAGACGGAATATGCTCCGTCTGTTATAATAAATATTAAGTACGTTTGCGGATGACCGAGCCCTCGGGGATGAATCGGTCGGCGGTCATATACAGCCTTTGCATCGGATGCGGCGCCGAAGGTACATCCTCGCCGTCCTCATTCATCAGCCTCAGGCATTTCGTCTCAAAGGAGAAGCCGTCGGGCGGCAGTACGTCGAGTGTATCGCCCACGCAGAATTTATTGCGTTGGGTTACGACGGCGACATTATCCTCGTTGCTGCTCTCCACGCACACGGCGGCGGCGTTGTAGTGCCGGATATATCCGCCGTTCTCAGTCTCCTGCCCCGGCTCCGAGCCGAAGTAGAATCCTGTGCTGTAGGCGCGGTGGCTGATCTTGTCGAGCTCGCCGACGATCCAGTCGCTGACCCTGTATTCGCTCTCGCCGATATGGGCGAAGTATTCATCCACGGCGTGGCGATAGGCGTTGGTGGTCACGGCGGTATAATAATAAGACTTAGCCCTGCCCTCGATCTTCAGGCTGCTGACTCCTGCTTTTACAAGCTCAGGGATGTGCTCTATCATGCACAGGTCGCGCGAGTTATAGAGATACGTGCCGTCGCTCTCCTCGTCGACTTGGAAGAACTGCCCCTCCCTGTTCTCCTCAAACAGATGGTACTTCCATCTGCAGGGCTGAGCGCAGTCGCCGCGGTTGGCGTCGCGGCCGGTCATGAACGAGGATATCAGACATCGTCCGGAGAAGGACACGCACATGGCTCCGTGCACAAAGCACTCTATCTCGAGCTCAGGCGGCGTCTTGGCGCGCAGCTCGGCTATCTCTTCGAGAGTAGTCTCTCTCGCTAGCACGACACGCTTGGCGCCCATATCATACCACGCGCGCGCAGCCTCGTAGTTTATCACTCCGCCCTGAGTGGATATATGCCGCTCAACGCCGGGGGCATAGCGCTCGGCGAGCCTGAACACGCCGAGGTCGGCTATGATGAAGGCGTCCACGCCGCACCCGGCAGCCATAGACAGAAAGCCGGGCATATCGGGGATATCCGCATTTCGAGGCAGGGTGTTGCAGGTCAGATAGACCCGTTTTTTCAAAGCATGAGCCTTATCACAGGCAGATTTTAATTCTTCTTCAGAAAAATTCTTTGAAGCAGTCCGCATACCGAAGCTCTTGCCGGCGAGATACACCGCGTCGGCTCCGAACTTGAGCGCGGTATCGAAGCTCTCCGGGTCGCCTGCGGGCGACAGTACCTCGGGCTTAGTAACCATATCCGTAGTCGGCATATGACTCGGCGCTGCCGTCATAGTAGGTGGAATAGCCGCCGCCTGCTCCGCCGTAGAGCTTGTTGTTCTCTATGATACTGAGATTATACTCGTGCTCCTGTATGGTGGTGGCGTAGTACGGAGTTGAGCCATTCTCGGGAGAGTCGTGACAGAAGTAGAGGAAGGATGACTCGTAAGGCTTGATAGCCGCCTTGATAGCCTCGACGCCGGGGTTGCAGATCGGTCCCGGGGGCAGACCGTCAAAGTCGTTGGTATCGTATGTAGAGTGGAAGGTCGCGCGATCGCTCTCAGGTATATCGGACAGCTTACGGTAAGGATAGTAGACCGTACAGTCGCAGTTGAGCTTAGACACGCCCTCGTCCACGCCGTATTCGAGTCGGTTTTGCAGGATAGACGAGATATAGTACATATCGTCGCGCGACGCAGCCTCAGCCTGGATGATAGACGCGATGGTCAGGATCTCATCCATCGAGTAGCCGGTAGCCTCTGCCTCTTCCTGCAGCGTAGTCTTCTTGGAGCCGTTGAAGTACTTCTCCTTGTGCAGGACTATCTTGTTCTCATAGTTGTTGAGGAACTTTGAGATAACGGACTTCGGATTCTCGCCCACGTAGAAATCGTAGGTATCGGGGAACAGATAACCCTCGAGCTTATAATAGCGCTGGTTAGCGTTAGTTATGCCCTAGAGGAACGTGAAGTCCTCGTCAAAGTAGGTGCTGTTGCAAAGATCGTAGAACTCATTGATATTGCTGAGCACCTTTACATCCGAGAGGGTCTTTGCGATCTCCTGCACGTTCATACCCTCGGTGATCTGTACGGTCACGATATCGGTACGGTTGACGTTGCTCTGGAGGAAGTTGATGATCGCTTCATAGTCCTTGTCGGTCTCGATCTCGAAATCGCCCTGTCTGAAGCCATCGACAGACGAGGTGAACGAGGCGTACATCTTGAAGAAGCCGGGCTGCTTGATGACGCGGTTCTTGTATAGGATATCGGCGATATCGTCGAGCTTGGGATTCTCGGGGATGCTGATATTGACCTTGGCGGGATTATCCTCACGGGAAATAGCGAGCAGATCGTTCACGCCGACGAGGATGTACTGCGAGAGCACGATGCCGACGAGCACTATCATGGATATCCAGACGAACTTGAAGATGCGGCGGTTGCGCTTAGCCTTGCTCTTCTCGATCTTCTTCTCTTCCTTCTTCTGCTGCTTGAGCGCCTTTTTTGAGTCGCGCTCGATGCGCTTCTTGGTGCTGTCGTCAGAATAGGAATTGATCTCTCTGACTCTGTTGCGTCTGCGGCGAGGCTGAGCCTGATCGTCAAAATTTTCGCGCTGAGTCTCATCGTCCGAAGCGCGGGCCGGCGCAGAAAAATCAGCCTCGGGAGCGGGGTCGGCAGAATACCGTCCGCCTGCGGGCTCGTCCGCTGCAGGCGCCGGAGCCTCGGGGGCAGCCTCGCCCCTGATAGCGTTGCGGTCGGCTGTCAGACGGAACTCCTCCATCTTCTTTCGCCTTGTCTCCTCGATCGAATCCTCGGGGAAATTGTTGCGTGAAGTATCACTCATATCTTTACTCCTTGAATACAGGCGACGCCGTACGATTAACGGGGCACGCCCTGCTTGCTTATTATAGCGCTATCCACATTTAAATATATCTCGAAAAGCTGTCTGTGTGGATAACGTTCATCTTTATATCGAAATCTTCGCTCTCTATGGACGGGATGACGCTGTCAGAGTAGCACAGCGCCGCCGCATAGCCGGGGAAATCTGCCAGATAACGGTCGTAGTAACCGCCGCCGTAGCCCAGCCTGCTGCCGTGGAGATCACAGCACAGGCACGGACACACGCACAGCGTCCGCTCGTCGGGGACGATGACCTCGCAGCTGTCGTCCGGCTCGGGGATATTGAAGCGTCCGGGATGAAGCTGACTGAGCGAATATATCCTGCGGAACTCCATCCTGCCGTCGTCGAGGCATACGGGCAGCCCCACCCTCTTATTATTAGCAAGAGCGGCGCGGATAATCATCGAGGTAGCGATCTCTTTAGGCTGAGCCATATAGATCAGCACCGTATCACAGGCGCGATATACCCTGCTGATAATCAGGCGCGTCTGGATCTCCTCATCCATGGCTTTCTTGCGGTCGGAGTCATCGCAGAGCTTGCTGCGCTTGTCCGAAAAATAGCCGCGCAGATATTTTTTGTCGTTGGCGGTCGGGTTGACAGAACTCATCGGCACTGCATGGACGAGGCAATCTTTTCAGCCTCTTCGGAGCCCTTGACCGCCGCAACGATGGCGAAGCCGAAATCGAGAGCACAGCCTGCGCCCTTAGAGGTGATGATGTTGCCGTCGGTGACCACCTTGTCGGAAAAGACCTCCGCTCCGAGCAGATCGCCCTCGAAGCCCGGGAAGCAGGTGGCTTTCTTACCGTCGAGCACACCCATCCTGCCGAGTATCATCGGGGCTGCACAGATAGCGCATACCAAGGCTCCGCGCGACACGCTCTCGGTCACAGCGTCCTTTACGCGCTGCTCAGCGAAAAGATTCTTCACTCCGGGCATACCGCCGGGCAGGATGACGCCCTCGGTATCGCTACCTAAAGAGAGCTCGTCGATATTTATATCCGCATTGACAAAAATGTTGTGCGAGCCGCGGATAACGTCGCCGCCGACTCCTACGGTTTTGACCTCGATACCTGCGCGTCGCAGGATATCAACGGGAGCTAATGCCTCGGTCTCTTCAAATCCGTCTGCTAAAAAACAATAGAACATAACTGCCTCCGAAAAAGGGTTTATAGATCAAATATTGCGTGACTCTTTTGATACAGGATATCGGGATGATAGCTCAGCTTTGCTTTTCTGAGCCCTTCGAGCCCCATATCCTCCTCGCGGTTGACCAGCGTATAGCTGTCAAAACGCTTAGCGAACTCGCGGTTTATCATGGCATAGGCTCCGTCGAAATCCAAAGCCTTCTCAAAGTTCACATCACACACGCGGTCGTTTATCTGAGAAGCGGCGCACATCGCAACGGGCTTGCCGTCAGCGTACAGCACCAGACCGAACATCCCGAGCTCGCGGAAATGCCCGAACGCGTCGCGTATGATATCGAGCTCGCCGGTGTCCTCGTTGCCCTGCTGCCATGTCTCTGCGATGCTCGTGGCGTCAGCAAAGGTATCGTCGCCGAGGTCACGTGCCTCATAGCTGTCGCAGGCGCGCAAAAAACGCGAGATTCGCAGGCGCGCAAAAAGCGAGAGATATGGTTGCGCTTTGCGTGGTATTTCTTGCCGGCGAGCGCCTCGAGATTTGCGCGTTCGTATATATAGTCGAATGCATCCCTGTCCTCGCGGATATGCACCCTGTCGTTGTACAGGCGGTGTATCAGCTCGGCGTTGGCGTTGCTCATCATGCCGATCGTCGGTCTTGCACCGCGCTCTGCGGCGTCGGCAAGCACGGTATCGACAGCCTTGGTCATATCTCCCTTTGTGATCGGGATAGAATAACCTGTGATGTTGTCGCCCATGGCGTAGCACTTGTAATACGTATCGTCGTCAAAGGCTATACCGATGCTGTACACGGAGCGCCAGAGATAAGTGTTGGCGAAAGTGATATCACAGCCGATCTGACCGCAGCTGCGTACAAAGTAATCG
>ONPE01000137.1 GCA_900319615.1 uncultured Eubacteriales bacterium | reverse complement strand
AGCTCTCAACGTGACCATCGGATGATAAACAGCTGATAACATGATCAATATTTTCATAAAAGCCTCAAAAAACGGCAGTCGGGATGATCCGGCTGCCGTCTTTCTATGTGTTATCAAAAATCGTTGAACATGAAATCCGCCCAGTAGTACTGGCTCATGTACTCGTTGGCGTAGGCGTTCACAGCGCCGGCGTCAAGCTCCGCGAAGCGGTAGTAGTCGCAGTCGAGCGCGTCTACGTTCACCGAGATGCTGTTATAGCTCTTGTTGACGGCGTTTTCGGCGCCGACCTTCCGCAGGCTGCGCATCATAGCGGAGAAGAGTATCTGCATATAGCTTTGCTGCTTGTTGTCGTAAGGCTCGTCCTCGAACAGCGCCGCGGCGATCTCTTTGGTGGTGCATGAGCTGCCGTGACGGTGGACGAGATAGGCGAAGATCTCTTTGCTCTTGCTGCGCTCGAAGTGCACCGGCTTGCCGTCGGGGGTGAATACATCGAAGTTGCCGAAGCACTGTACCTTGAGCAGGGCGTTCTCTTTGGGTATGATGGGGAATCTGAGCTCGCTGAGCTCCTCTTCGACCGCCTCCTTTGTGACGGGCTTCATGATATATCCGCTTGCCCTCAGCCGCATGGCGTCGCCGGCGTACTCTGAGAAGCCCGTGACGAAGATGATGTTCATCTTAGGGTTCACAGCCTTTAGCTCCTTTGCGAGCTCCACTCCGGTCATACCGCTCATATGGATGTCGAGGAACGCGACGTCACAGCCGCTCTCTTTAGCGGCGTCGAGCAGATCCTCCGGCTCGTCAAAGCTCTCGATATCCGCGTCGGGTTTAGCTTCTCTTACCGCCATCTCCAGCATCTGGAGCATCAGCGGTTCGTCGTCTACGCACATTATTTTCATGATTCGGTATCCTCCTCTTTGACTTGCTTTTTGGGGATGATCACCCTTGCGGTGGTTCCCTTGCCGACCTCGCTCTCGATCACGACCTCTGCGTCGCACATCTCTTTGAGCCTGCGCTTGATATTCTCCATGCCGACATGAGAGCGCCCGTCGTCCTGCGGTACGGGAGCCGAGGTATCGAAGCCCACGCCGTCGTCTGCTACGATGACCTCATACGCGTCGTCGGTCTCGCGCGTCGAGATCGTCAGGGTGCCGCCGCCGCGCTTTTTACTGATGCCGTGCTTTACGGCGTTCTCGGCGAGCGGTTGTATGCTCAGCTGCGGCAGCTCAAAGTCGGTAGCCTGTATATCGTATTCGATATTCAGCTTCTTGCCGAAGCGCAGCTTTTCTATATACAGATACTTTTTAAGATGCTCGAGCTCCTGCTCGAAGGGTATGGGCTTGGTCTGCTTGAGCGAGTCCATGTTGCTCCTGAGATACTGCGAGAAGGTGATCGTCGCCTGATACGCGGTATCCGGGTCGAGCTTGCACAGCATCGCGATGCTCGACAGCGTGTTGTACATAAAATGCGGCTGTATCTGGCTGACCATAACATTGACCTTGGCTTCATACAGCTCCTTTTGTATCTGCTGATAACGTATCGCAGCCGTGTACTGCTCCCTCAGCCTGATGAACGAGCGCACGATCTGGTAGATCATCGTGACAGCCAGACCGAAGTAGTAGAAGTCGATCGAGGTGAAGTGGACAAAGTGGTTTATCGCGTCGATTATTATGGATACGGACAAGGGTATCCATGAGATAAGCAGACCGAACGCGAGCCGGTTGTAGCTGATCTCCATGATCAGCAGCACCGCCATTATCAGCGCGCATACAGCGGTCGCTATGAACATATACGGCGAAGACGCGTGCATATCTATGACGTTGCAGAAGTGCAGTACAGTCGCCGTGACGATCAGGATAAAGTAGAATACCCCGGTGCAGTTGGCTACGGCTCGGCTCACGGGATCCCTCAGGTTCGATTTCAGATAGAACAGGATCGAGATTATCAGGAAGTAGCTGCACAGCCGCTCTATCACAAGACAGATCGTGGGATCCAGTATCCACAGGTTCATGAAGTTGCTCACGATGCCTACCAGCATGAACACGCCCCAGCAGAAGCACAGCACGCCGAACGCAAGGTAGCTGAAATCTATCTTGCCCAATATCGAGCCCGCGACAGGGAAGAAGAACAGACCGAAGAAGCAGATCAGCACGAAGAGGATGACCAGAGGCATAGAGTAGAAGAACTGCGTGTAGGTGCCGTTCGCCTCGCTCACAAGGCAGGAGAAGCAGTCGCTGAACACCGCCCTCGGGTTGTCGTAGGGGTATTCGACCTCCAGGATGACCTCGTCGTCCTCGGTAAGTGAGGCGAACTCGCCCGTCCCCAGATAAAACTCGGAGACCGCATAGCCGGGGGTATCCGAAAGAGTGACCTGAAAGTAGGATTTCTCGTAGTAGAGCCTCTTGTACTCCTCGTAGTCTATCGGCTCAATGTCGGGCATTTCATCCGCCATAGTGTCCGTATAGTATTTGTAGTCCCCTTCGAGATCTACCGGCGTATACTCCGCGAGCAGCTCTCCGTCAGCCTTCTTCATCGTGAACCATACATTTTTAGTAGAGAAGGTGACGTAGTTCATCCACAGCACATCCGGAGAGATCTTCCCCTTGAAGACCGCCTTGTGAAAGGGCACGTTGATCTCCTCCGTATTATCGAACGGCGTCCATTCGCCGCCGTCCATCGAGTACTCGCCGTCTATGCAGACGGACATCTTCTCGGCGACGGTGAAATTGACGAACGAGTATGCCGCAAGAAACCCGAGACCGACGATGCTGACAAGGACAAGGCACATTATCACGACGGCGATCCGCTTGCTTTGCAGTTTTTGCAGCATCCGGTCACATCCTTTGCGTAAGTTTTTTCATCATAAGTATATAATACCTTTGTCGAAGTATCAAGTGATAGCAGATACAATTTTGAAAATCTTTGCGATAAAAAAGGAGCTGCCGCTCGGAGCAACTCCTTCGTTGTCGGAAGTGTTTACTTGTTGAAGCCGTTGATGCCGGAGAGATCGCTGACGGCTGTGAAGTTGACGGCTGCGCCGGGGAGCTTGGGAGCTGCCTGACCTGCTTCGATGACGCCGGAGTCGATCGCGCTGAGCTTGACGGTGCCCTTGTCAGCCTTTACGGAGGCGGTGCTGTAAGCGTTCTCGGTGACGGTGAAGAGGCGGAAGCACTTGGTGTCCTTATCGGTGTAGGCGGTGGAGTTCGCTGCGTCGAGCTTACCCAGCAGGGTGAGGTCGTTCTTGCCGATGCTGTAGAACCTGTAGCTTCTGTCGGCTGCCTTCTTGCCGAAGGAGAGAACCAGAACGTTGTTGTTCTCGGAGTCGAGCTTGACGATCCTGTAGCCTTCAGCCTTGCTGTCATTGACGACCTTCTTGAAAGCTTTGTACAGCTCGGTCTCTTTCTCGGTGGGGGCAGCGGTCGGAGCCTCGGTGGCGGCGGTCGTGGGAGCTTCTGTTGCGGCTACGGTAGCAGCCTCGGTAGCAGCCTCTGTGGGAGCGGTTGTCGGAGCTTCTGCGAAAGCAAAAGTGGGAGCTTCGGTCGGGGCAGTTGTTGGTGCCTGTGTCGGGGCGGCTGTAGGAGCCTGTGTGGGAGCAGCTGTGGGAGCCTGAGTGGGCTTCTGAACGGGCTTGGGAGCGGGCTTAGCTGCGGGCTTGGGAGCTGTTTTCTGAACGGGCTTCTGTGTGGGCTTTACCGTGGGCTTCTGTGTCGGAGCCTGTGTGGGCTTCCGGGTGGGTTTTACTGTGGCTTTCTGTGTAGTAGCCTGAGTGGTCTTCTGAGTGGGCTTTACTGTGGGGGCGACTGTGGGAGCCTGAGTAGCTTTCTTGGCGTCCTTGATTTTATTTCCGTCAGAGAGCTTGTTGCTGTCGGGCTTCTCGGTAGAAACTACGACCGAGGGAGCGGTGGGCTTCTGATTGTTATTGTTGATGCAGGTTCCGATGGTCAGTGCGGATGCGCCGGCGATTACAACAGCGGTGATAGAGATGATAACGGTTCTTAATGTAGTCTTTTTCATGATGATATCTCCTTTGAGTTTTTATTTTGTCCTTGGTTGTTTCCTTGACTGTGGCTATAATATAACATACCCACTATAACAACATCATAACAAAAAATAACACATTTTCGATTTTTTTCATTTTTTTTGAAATTTTTTTAAAAATGATGGATCTATGCTCAAAATCAGTCAATATAATAAGTTCGATCAAGTTGGAGTATCAGTATAGGTAACACCAAAGGTTTATTCATATGGTATTGCAAAAACAAGGTCAGGTACGACATACCGTCATACCTGACCTGTTGTTATACTATTATATTATTGTTTCGGATACCGTCAAATGTATACCCGTTCGCCGATGGCAAATTTTGTGGGTATCTGCGCACAGTATCTTTGGATAAGGGTC
>ONPE01000193.1 GCA_900319615.1 uncultured Eubacteriales bacterium | reverse complement strand
CATATCTAACAGTTAGCCGGAAAAGATAAAGGCACACGTGCCCAATCTCACATAGACTCGCAGTCATTGCGAGGATGCGCGCGTCTTTTTTCGACTCTCGGAAAAGTATATCTAACTGTTAACCGGAATAGATAAAGGCACACGTGCCCAATCCCACAAATAGAGAATACCTGTATCTGTTACATCAAACGGTATTTACGACAGAGGGATTACCACGCCAAACAATAATAAGGTGATTGATAATGCCCTCCTCGGAATGACGCTGTTACTGTAAAGCCCGTCATACGGCGGTACGTCGCAAGTGCCTTTTGCCTCCCTTTCCTAAGGGATTTTTGTCGGAACAAGTTCCGACCCGGAGGGTTGCCGGTTTACTCTGAAACGTAACACAGAGTGTTGTAGGGTACGGCATTTATGACGTACCGGACGCGCAGCGTCAGTCGCGAAGCGATAGGTTGCAGTTGCTTCGCAGATGAATGTCATTTACCGGAAAAGTCTCGGTACGTCGCAAGCGCCGTACCCTACCACTCCTACTGATACGTATGGTAGAAAAATGTAGGAATCATCTCCTGACATCGAGATATAATTCCGGTTTACTCTGATACGTCGAACAGAGAGATGTATCACAAATACCGACCCCAAATCTATCCGTTGAAATCAAAGAAATTCATCTTCGAGAAGCCCGTGGGCAGGGGTATCGTACACATATAGATGAAAGCGAACACCAGACACACTACCGCTATCAGCAGCACCGCGATGCGGTTCGGCATACTTTTGAAGGTGCCGACGATACCGAGCAGGAAGAGCGTGAGCGAGTAGATGACGGTGACCAGCATATAAGAATCGCCCTTTGTGTTGTCGCGTTTACCCTCGTCGAGCAGATACTGTGATTTCTCTATGGTTTCCTGAGCCGTCGAAAAGTATTTTTCCGTTATATCGGGCATATTGAAAGGATTGTCCTCGCCGTTTTCCTTCATCCACTTTACGCCCTCGATAAGGATATCGCTCGCGTTCTCCATCTCGAACTTTTTTATCTTTTCTTCGATCAGGTCTATCTTCGCCTGATCGCCGTCGAGCTTAGCAAGGTCCAGATCATAGTAATAATCCTTCACGGTGTTCCAAGATATCATATCGGCGAGGAACATCTGCATACTCAGGCTATACACCGCCGTGCCGTGAGAGGCGGCGTTGTTGCTCTCGGTAAAGTTGATGGACTGCAGGCCGCCGTGCAGGTGCCCGATCCAGGATGCCCATGCCGAGAGCAGCGTGGTGACGCCGAGAAGTATCGCGACGATGGTTTCGACCCTTTTGGGGGTGAAAAAAGACTTTTTGCCGTTGATCGCGTTATCCGGAGCGACGTCGTCTTGTCTGACAACCTCGCTGCTCACAGGTTCGGTTTCTTTCTTTGCCATCCTGTGACCTCCTACTGTATCATCGTGCTCAGCTGCTGGGCGATTATCTCGCTGGGTGAGCGCCGGGACAGCTGCTCCTTAATCTCGCCTGCCAGCTTGACAGAATCGGTGATGATAGCGTCGGCGTCGCCGGTCATGAAGTCTTCGATGTCGTCTTCTTCGTTGACCGTCCAGACCATGACCATCTTGCCCTTTTCATGGATAGCGTCGATATTCTCGTCTGTCGATATCTCTTCCTCGAGAGCGAGGTAATCGAAGGGGGTATCCTCTATCTGACCGAAGGAGATGAAAGCGAGGTAGCCTGTGAGCATCTCGGGATAATTCTGCTCGACATATTCGAGGACATCGTATTTCAGAGAGATCAGCACAGCCTGATCCTCCATGCCCTTTTCCTTTATAATCCTTACGGCGTCGTCAGCCATCTGATTGTCGGCGGACTCGCCCTTCAGCTCTACGAAGAGGACAGCCTTGTCCTTTGAAGCGTCGAGCATCTCCTCCAGCGTAGGTACGGGCTCGCCGTCCACGCGCAGCTCCTTGACCTCCTCGAGGGTCATTTCGCCGGGAGTTTTGGATACGCCTGCGGTACGCGCGAAGTCCGCGTCATGGTTGACGATGTAGTAGCCGTCCTTTGTGCGCTGGATATCTATCTCACAGCCCTTGGCGCCCAGCTCAACAGCCGTCTCGATACCCTTGACGGTGTTTTCGGGAGCTTCAACGCCGCCGGCGCGGTGGGCGATGACCTCGGTAGTGATCTTGGTATGGAATGCCTCGTCAAAATTATATGTTCCGATGGCGGAGATACCTACGCAAAGGAGAAGCACCAGTATGGCTGCTGCAATCACAAAGGGATGATGCTTCTTCTCGCGCGGCTGATAGCTCCACTCTCCCTCGGTGGTGTACTTCTTGTAAAGCATGCTCACCTTGAGTATTAGGAACGATACAGCCATCAGGGATGCAAACAGGACGACGGCGATCGGGATAATGGTGAGCAGGATATTCCAGAAGATCTGAGCCGACTCGCCCATAGCGATATTCCTGACTATCAACAGCGGGATGACTGCGATCAAAAACAGTACTGCGAACACAAGAACCATGATCACAGCATAACAGAAGAGCTCGAAGATGTAGTTCTTAAAATTGCGCTTGACCAGCTTGCGTGAGTTTACGCTCGCTTCCTTCATCGTCATGTTATCGACCAGCGCTCCGTGCAGGATGAAGCTGTAGACGAAGGCTACCACCGTCAGCAGCGCCATAACGATGAAGTATCCCGTGCTGAACAGCGGGTTGGCGTTGATGACCGACATGATGAAGCGCGGGACATAGAACGTCGAGGTCATCGAAATGGAAAAGCCGAGTCCGAGGATCGGCGCGAGCACAGACGCGTAGATAACGATGATCAATCCTCGCAGATTCAGATATTTTTTCAGTCCTGCAAAACCCTCTCCGATGCACCGCCATACAGACGGATTCTCGCCGACGATGAGCTTTGAACAGTAGATGATCAGGGCGTTCAGCTCTACGGCTACGTAAGCAAGTACCATAAGCAGATTCAGCAGGATGATCACATAGCCCTCCCAGTGAGTGAACATGATGCCGATATTACCGCTGGTAATAGCAGCCTTGCCGGTCAGGCCCAGCAGCATGCTGCTCAATGCGGAGACCGCAAATGTGATCAGCGAAAGCAGCAGCTCCGATACGACCTGGAACGCCAGAACGCCAGCAGCTTCGGTATCGCCTGATAAAACGGTAAGATTCTTTTTTTCAGTTTCATAAAAGTGCACCTCTGAATAATAAAGAATAATAGGGCAGCACCTCACGGTCGGCACATCCGATCTGCGTTGTGTCTGATAGCCCGATTATGATTTTACACTTTTTCCCTTTATTATACAATAGGATGATCCGAAATGTAACACTTCTGTTAAATAATCACCTGTTCGACAGGAGCACAGCCTTTTTATCAAGATCGACAATAAATTTATATATCACCACCGTACGAACGATTACCGCTTGAAACCCGTCGGATAATATGCTATATTGTAGCAAAAGCGAAAAGGACAGGTGATACCATGACAAAGAAGCAGATAGCCGCGCTCGCAGTAGAAGCGCTCAAAGCCGAATATCCCGATTCGATCTGCTCGCTCGAGTACACCGACCCGCTGCAGTGTCTTGTGGCGACACGGCTCTCAGCCCAGTGCACCGATGCACGCGTCAATATGGTCACGCCGGAGCTCTTCAAGCGCTACACCTGCGCCCGGGATTTTGCCGAGAGCACCCCCGAGGAGCTCGCGGAGTACATCAAGTCCTGCGGTTTGTACAAGACAAAGTCGAAGGATATCATCGCGATGGCTCGTATGCTGTGCGAGAAGTACGACGGTCAGGTGCCGTCGACCCTCGATCAGCTCACCGAGCTGCCCGGTATCGGGCGCAAGACCGCCAACCTCGTCATGGGCGACATCTTCCATATGGACGGCGCGGTGGTGGTAGACACCCACTGCATCCGCATTACCCGGAGGCTTGGTCTACACGACGAGACCGACCAGAAGAAGATCGAGTTCGCCCTGCGAAAGCTCCTGCCCCCCGAGGAGAGCAACGACTTCTGCCACCGGCTGGTGCTGCACGGCAGAGCCGTATGCACCGCGAGGAAGGCGATGTGCGAGAGCTGCTGCATGAGCGACTTTTGCAGGAAGAAAGCATAGTAATCAGCCTTCCCCTTGAGGGGAAGGTGGGCTTTTCGGCTCACATAGCCGAAAAGGTCGGATGAGGTGTACAGATGAACCTATAATTGAATCTATCCAACCCTTCACCAGAATAAACTTCCCCGGTGCAAGCGCTAAAGTGTCCGCCGGACACTTTACCCTCGGTTTGCTCGGGCGGGGTATTAGCCTGAGAGGATTTTAATCGGTTGAGATTGCCACGGGTCGCATTTCAGATTGTCATTGCGAGGAGGTCTCAATCGGGGTCCCCAAAAAGCCCCTGCTTTAGGGTGGGGTCGTTAACGGAACATTTATATTATCTACTTGGTCGGAAGGCGTTTGCCCTCCGACCATTTTCAT
>ONPE01000134.1 GCA_900319615.1 uncultured Eubacteriales bacterium | reverse complement strand
ATTGTCGGATTGAGGTCGGGATTCAGCCAGAGAAGTATCTCGCGGAGGCTGTCCTCGGAGATACCCACGCCTCCGTAGGTCGGAGCCTCAGCTACGTGCAGAAACCTCGCGCAGCCCTTTGACGGGTCGACCGGATTGCGGTTATAGTCGAATACAACGGCGTAGGGATACGACCTGGTGTACTCGTGGAGCTCCTGACAGGTGGTGTAATCGACGGGTGTGTTATCATCGACAAGACGATTGTAGTTTACGGATGCGGGATCGGTGACCCACTTCATACCGTAATATATCGGATTGTACTCAAAAAGCGTGCCGGGATCGGCGTTGGTGCCCATAGCGTACTCAAATCTGTAAGTACCCTTGGGGGTGGTCTCGTCGGCGGGGCCGGTGTTATCGGATACTCCGCCCGTGCCTACAAAGCCGTTGAGTGCGCCGAATTTGGCGTTCCAGACGCCGTCCGCGTCCTTCTCAAAGGTGTAGACCTTTGCTGAGGTGCCGGAGCTCTCGACGAAGATCATCTGCGAGCCGGTGAGGTCAGCGGCGTTGAGCCCTGCTGCTGTGAGCAGACGGTTGAACTCATCGCTCTGGGGCACCGTAGGAGCCTCGGTAGGTGCTTCGGTGGGTACCTCGGCTTCGGTGGGAGGCTCCGCCTCGGTAGCTATCTCGACGCCGAGGGTGGCTTCACCGGGCTTTATCAGCTGCGGACTGAACATCCCGTCAAGAAAAGCGTAGATGCTGTCGCCGAAGGTGAATACCAGCACCAAAGTCGCAAGCACCAGAAAGGTCGCGATACCGATCAGTATCGGCGCGCGCGTGCCTGAGCCGGCGTTCTTCGCCTTGTAGCTGTGGGGGCTGTGATAGCGCGACTTATATCTCCTGCGGTTGGCAGTTTTGTTGTTCTTATATTCCATATTATCACTTATCTTTGTTTCTGTTTTAAATGATTTAAAAGATGTTTCTGTTTTTATTATAACCGAAAGGTTCGGTTTATTTAGTGAATCTCAAAAGAATCGCTGTGGTGTTGTCAACGCCGCCCTTTTCGAGAGCCGCGTCGACGAGCTCGCGCACCAAGACGCTGAGCTCGCGCTTATTGTCGATGATCGAGCAGATCTCGTCGTCGGTGAGCATATCCGTGACGCCGTCGGAGCACAGCAGGAACATATCTCCCGCCTTGTATTTGCCTCTGGCGATATACGGATTGAGCTGATGACCCTCGGGCATGCCTATGAACTTGGTTATCGCCTTACCGCCCGAGCCGTAGGCGATGTGATCCTGAGATATCATGCGCAGCTCATGACGGCTGAGCTTATACACGCGGCTGTCGCCTGCGTTAAGGATATATACGTCGCTGCCGGAGATTTGAAGCATAGCTGCGGTGGTGCCCATGATAACAAGGGAACGCGCCTCGGTCTCTTCACGCACCTTCTCGTTGAGCAGCTCCGCAAGCTCATATAAGTACTCCTCAAACTTTTCACGGTCGCGGGCGAAGAGCTCGCTGTTTGACGCCGCGATAAAGGACGCGACCTCGCCGCACGCCTCGCCGCCCATGCCGTCGAAAACAGCGAAGAGCTCGTTGGTATCGGCGCTCACAATGCCGGAAAAGGCGATATCCTCGGTCGACATAAGGTCGTCGCGGATGTGACCGTCGCAATAGAAGTTATCTTCGTTATTGCGTCTGATCTTGCCGACGCTGCTGAGGCAGGCATATTCTGCTTTGAATTTTCTCACGCGTTCCACCTCTTTTCACGCGCACACGGGTTATTTTTCGGAAGCGATAAATTCCTCTTCCGCCTTCAAAAACTCAGCGGGCAGCTCGACCTTAGCTTCTTCGAAGCCGAACATATCGCAATCGAGCGCATAGACGACGTCGTCGGCCTCGATCTCGATACCGAATTCTGTCAGATATCCCTTAGGATTGATGACATAGTGCATCTTGCACAGCTTGCCCTCAAGCTCTCTTTTATTCGCTTCATAGCGTTCCTTGAACGCGGTGTAATCGGACGAATGATAGAACAGCGGAGCGCCGTCCTCGGCGATGAGCCTGAACAGCTCGTCGGTGTGTATCTCGAAATCATAGCGGGTGCCGCCGTCTTCGCTTGAAGCGGTCACGGTCGAGAGAGTGCTGTTTGACGAGAGCAGCCCCGAAAGCTGCTTGGAGAAGCGCTCGATCTCTTCGGAGGAGAACTCGGACGTCAGCGAAAGGAAGCGCAGCAGCGCCCCGCCGTCGAGCTTACCGCTTTTGAGCGACTTATCAAGCGAAAAGAAATCCTTGACCTGATCGGTGCAGTCCTGCAACAACCATTTGTCCTTATACAAGCTGCCTTTTACAGCCCGACTGCGATCTGCATCAAGCGCGCCTTTAAAGGTATAACTGCCGTAATCTGCGTCATATACCGCCTGTACGGTATGCTCCGAGCGGTCAAAATCGACCGAGCCCGCATACTTCATGGACGGCGTGCCGTCCTCGGAGAGCGTTATATCAAAATCAAACGAGGTGTCGAAATCCTTGGCGCACGCCTGAGCCAGCCATGTGACGGGGTTGTTGTAGCTGTTGTACACCCTTATACCTAAGAAGATCAGCAAAGCGAGAACAACGCCGACAGCCGCATACAGTACGGTTCTGTGACGCGCTATCCACTCACGCCGGCTCTGCCGCATCTGCTCGCGGATGAATTCACTCTCGGTCATAGGTCTGAGCGGCTGCTGAGCCTCTATAGACTCATCATCCGAGTCGTCGCTGATCCGGTCGATCTTGATCTCTATATCTCTTTTTGTTTCTTTCTCTTCCATATCCTTTTCCTGTCCCATATCAGCCTAAGCCGATCGTTGTAATAATACTGATTTCACTTAAGGCAACACCGCTGCTGTGCGGAGTATAGCGCAACAGGATTTATGGAGTAAAATTTGAATTCGGCGCTATACAAAAAATATCATTATTACCCTATTTTACAAATATATAGCTATTATATCAAAATTTGTATTTCTTTGTCAATACGGATAATGTTAATTATATATGACGTTGATTTTTATATTGCCCAAAGATAAATATTTTGTGCTGGTATTGAAAAATAATACCATACTTATTATAATATTTACAGGTATGTCCCGTGAGGACAGTTACCCTAACCAATCATTCCCAAAGCAGGTGTTTGTATGAAAAAAAGAGTTATTTCGGCATTATTGGCAGTCGTTTTGATCCTGTCGTCGTTTACGTGCGCGGTCATAGCAAGCGCGTCGGCGATAAAATACGGCGACGTTGACGGCGACGACGAGATCAGCATCATAGACGTTACGCTGATACAGCGTCATCTTATAGACGTTATCAGGCTCGACGACGACGCTCAGGAGCGCGGCATGGTATCAGGCAACGACGAGCTGAGCATCATCGACGCGACCCTTATCCAGAGATGGCTGATCGGCATAATAGATCACTTCCCCATCGAGGATCTGCAGCCCACCGAGGCTCCCACCGCAGCGCCTACACAAGCGCCTACCGAGGCGCCCACGCAGGCACCTACACAAGCACCGACACAGGAGGATACAGTGACTAAAGTAAAGAACAATATCACCATCCGTTTCACCAACAACAAAAACTGGAGCAAGGTCAACGCCTATATCTACAACGGCTCCACCGGCGCTAATCTCAAGGCTTGGCCGGGCACGGCTATGACAAACTACACCGTCAACAGCCTTAACGAGAAGGTCTACTACATGACCGTCGACGTGACGCAGTACGACCGCATCATCTTCAACAACGGCACCGATCAGACCACCGATACCCCGATAACAAAATCCAGCACCGGCTACTTTATCGACCCCATCGGCAAGGGCAAGGCATACGGCGGCAAGTATATCGCCGGCGTATATCCCTACGGTCAGAACGGCGAGGGCAATATCGACACCGTCACCATGAATTATCCCGACGGCTACAATAAGAAGATCTACATCTGGACCCCCGAGGGCTATGATCCCGCCGATAAGAGCAAGAAGTACTCCGTCCTTTATATGTGCGACGGTCAGAACCTCTTCGGTCAGGAGACGACCCTCTCGGGCTACGAGTGGGAATGCGACGAGACCGCTCTCTCGCTCATGCAGAACGGCGGCGACGGCATAATAATCGTAGGCATAGCCTGCGGAGATACCGAAGCGCGCAGGAACCATGAGCTCACCCCGAACCTCGGTCAGCTCGCGCCGATAGTCAGCGGCGACACATCTTATCAGAACGGCGGCGGCAGGGTCTTCTCAGACTTTGTTACCGACACCGTCATCCCGTATGTCGAAGCGAACTACAACACCAACTCCATCCGCGGCGTAGCAGGCTCATCCTCCGGCGGTATCGAGGCGTTTTACATCGGCATGGAGAACATGGACAAGTTCCGCTATATCGGAGCTCTCTCCCCCGCCTTCATCCTCTACAACAAGTCTGTCTGGGATAACTATCTCAGCACAAAAGATTTCTCCGGTGAAGTTCCGCGCATCTACTTCTTCTGCGGCAACAGCAC
>ONPE01000130.1 GCA_900319615.1 uncultured Eubacteriales bacterium | reverse complement strand
AACCCGTACTTTGATAAGACGAAGCTGACCTATTACTCCGACTTCAACCGTGACAAAGAGCGCGATATCCTCGACGCGACCTGCATACAGAGATATCTTGCCGATATACCGTATCAGGTCGGATAACGAAAACATAGATTCCCGGTTAAAGTACCGGGTATCGCAAGCATTTATATAAGTTTGAGATTGCCGCAGTCCGCATATCAATCGTCATTCCGAGGAGGAGCAAAGCTCCGATGCAATAAGGAGGATTCATCATGAAAAAAGTACTATCTATCATCCTGGTGTTGGCATTAGTGCTCAGCCTGCCGATCTTTGCCGTATCCGCTGCGTCTGACGCAGATAAGGATGTACCTAACGGCTACTATATCGTCGGCACCATGAACAACTGGGATATACGACCAGACTACAGGATATTCGCCTATGACGGAACGGAATATTGCTTCCATCTGTTCATGACTCCCGACGACAGCTTCAAGATCGTCTATTCTTCCGACGGAGAGACGCCCGACAGATACTATCCTGAGGGTGAGGGCAACGCCTTCAACGAAAAGGATGAGATCATCAAGTACAACGGATACTATACGTTTGTCTTTCGCTCAAACTGTGACGGCGGCAAGGGATGGATAGAAAGCCCCGTCTACCTGAACACCGAAGAACAGGTATGGTATCACGACTGCCTTATCTGCGTAGGCTGTGAGAGACCGTTCAATAACAGCTATGACCGCAACGACCGCAGCGCCCTCAATACTCCGGCTACAGACCCCGGATACTATGTTGTGGGAAGCATGACAGACTGGAAGCTCTGCAAAGGCTATGAGGTCGGCGCCAGATCTAAAAATTTGGTCATCATGCGCGGCGATATATTCAAGATAGCCTACACCGAAGACGGCGAGAACATCACACGCTGGTACCCCGAGGGCGAGGGCAACGCGTATAACGAGAGCGAAACAAGGATATACACAGACGGTCAGCAGATGTATGTGTTCTTTGACCCCGACGGGAATCTGAACTTATATGATATCTCCGGCAAAGGAGCGTATCTGGGTATGATCGGGGTGGAGGACCAGTCTATGTGGGACTGCCTTGACCCCGTGCCTATCCCTCTCGAGCTTCATACCGGCGGCGAATACCGCGACGCCTTCCTCGCCGCGTACAGTGAATATGACGAGAAATATCTCGACTATGAAGAGCTTTACATCCACCGCGACGGCAGCGGCAGCCCCGACTGGGTCTGCGTATGGGCGACAAACCATAGGTATCGCGGCGACAATTCTTACTCGTTCTCGATCATCGGCAACCGCGCATTCAGACAATACGGCTACAGAGGTTATCCTTTCCTCACGCATTTCGGAGTCTATGACGTGAAGCAAAACCGCTTCTATGACCCTGCGCTCGGCGGTCGCGACGGCTTCGATCCTGATAAGTACGCTGATTTTGATAAGGTGATGGACGAGTACGCCACCGTTGATTACAACAGCAACGGCAGGCTGCTCGGTGACCTCGACCGCGACGATGAAATATCTGTTATGGACGTTACCCTTATCCAGCGCTGTGACTCCCTCCGACTTCAACCGTGACAAAGAGCGCGATATCCTCGACGCGACCTGCATACAGAGATATCTTTCCGATTTACCGTATCAGGTCGGATAACGAAAACATAGATTCCCGGTTAAAGCACCGGGTATCGCAAGCATTTTTTAAGGTTGAGATTGCCGCAGTCCGCATATCAATCGTCATTCCGAGGAGGAGCAAAGCTCCGACGTGGGAATCTCAACCTTAACTGTTGCGGGCTTCGCAATGACTGTTTGAATAAACAAAACACCGCCGTCGGCTGAGTTATGCCGGCGGCGGTTTGTCGTATAATATTTGATATAATCCTAAAATATATTGCGTTGACTTACGTATTATTCAGTGTTGTCTTATCCGACCGTCACCTTCAGGATATCGGTGATGGGCGGTATATAGAACACCGCATAACCAAGAGCCGTGGGATGGATGGAATCGCAGCCGGTGGGGTCGTAGTCGGGATCGTTGAAGGTATAGCGGTCGCAGATCCACTGTATCTCGGCGTTCATGGACGAGCCGTTGTACAGGTCGATCGAAGCGGCGTGCCACTTCTCGGCTATCTCGATGCCTCTGTCGCCGAAGGAGCTCTCCAGCGAGTCGATACCGAGCTTGGTGTTGTGTGAGCGGATGTAGATGACGGGGGTGTTCTTCCACGCGCTGTTTATCAGCCACATCGACTTCTCAAAGCCACCGGTGAAGCTGCTCTCGACGGCGTCAGACATATCATAGCCGCTTGTGAAGCTGCCCATGGGCACGCTGTGGCTGTAGTCGTTGGTGCCGCCGTTGAGGAGGATGAGATCGGGCTTTCTGCCGGCGTTCACCGCCTTGCGGATCTGGTCGGGGATGTGGCTCTTGTTGCTGTAATAGCCCATGACCGCGCCGGGGTAGGAGTAGTCGTAGCAGCGCATACCGTACTTCTCGGCTACGATATCGCCGATGCCGCGGTTGTTGTTGCCTGCGCCGTACATGATGCTGTCGCCGAAGGTAACAACGGTCTTGCCGCAGAGCTGACGGTATATCTCCATCTCGGTGACGATTCGGTTATAGTCGGAGGAGCTCAGCTCCCTGTCGGGGAAAAGACGGTCGTTTTTATCCGGCTCGAAGTAGCCGTAGTACGCGAGGGTGTCGAGGTCGCTCTGTGAGGACGAGATATCGGAGATATCGCCGACGGAGCGCTTGGGATAGTTGAACGCCGCGACCATCGTGCGTGCAGCGAATATCCTCGTCACGGGCTTCTCGTAATCAGACACGGAATAGGTGCTGATGATACCGCGGTTCTTCGCGAGAGAGAACACCGCCTGACCGTCATAGGCGCTGACGCCGGGGTCGTCGCCCGACGCGCGCATGAGCTCGTACAGCCATCTTGTACGGTTCTGCTCGCTGATGCTGACGGATACTCCCGGGGCGAGCCTGCCGCCGCTGTAGCAGCGGAGCGTGCCGTCCTCGAGATAGTAGCCCGTGACCGGCTGACCGTGATCGAAGCGGTAGGTGTCGGAGCCTGCCGTCACGACGCCGTCCATAGCGAAGCCGTTCCTGTAGTAGGGGTTATCGGCGACAAAATGACTGATGATGACGCCGTTCTCGTTCTCTGCACGGAGGGTATAGGTGACGAAGGTATCCTCGAGATATCTGTCGTCGGTGAGCTCGGTACCGGTATATCTGTCGGCGATGACAGTCCAGTCGTCGTCGCCCAGCACCCTGCGGTAGACGCGGTATGCAGCCACGCCGGACTTGGGCTTCCAGGCGATAGTGTATCTGCCGTTGCGGTAATCTACGGAGGTCAGCTCCGGCGGAGCATAGTAGGTATGGTTCCAGCCCTCGCTGTTGAAGTCGGTGATGAACTCGCCGGCGCTGTTGACGCAGCGGAGGGTATAGCGGCGGGTCTCGCCGTCCTTGACGGAGGTATCTGTATAGGAGGTCGAGGGTGTCTGAGTGAGGCGTATCCAGCCCGAAGCGCCGTAGTAATATACGCGGTAGTAGGCTGCGCCGTCGATCTTCTCCCACTTCAGGTTAACGCCCTTGGCGACGTTTGTGATCGCGATAAACGCCGGTGCGCCTGCGCATATGACGCTCTTGCCGCTGAGGTAGCCGCTCATGAAGCGCTCGCCGTCGAATGATACCAGCCTCAAAGTATAGATGTAGGTGACGCCGGGCTTGACCGTGGTATCGGTGTAGCTGCTGTCGGAGGTCTGGGCAAGGCGAGACCAGCCGGAATCGGCAGTCTTGCGGTATATGCGGTAATCCTCCGCGCCCTCTGTACGATCCCATGTAAGGGTGACGGAGCCCTCGTCAGCCGAGATAGTCTTGATGACCGGAGGGGCGAAGAAGGTGTTCGAAAAGCCATCGCGGTAGAAATCGCTGACGAAATCACCGTCTTCGTCAAGGCACCTGACGGTATAGATCCTTGTCTCGCCGTTCTTGACTGATGTATCGGTGTACTCGGTCGCGTATTTTGACGCGAGCCGGGTCCATGAGCCGCTCTCGTTCTTATAATATATCCTGTAAACCTCGGCGCCCTGCACCTTGTCCCAGGTCATCTTGGCGCCGGTATCGGTGTTGGAGAAGCTCTTTATGACAGGAGCCGCTACATAGGTGATGCTCTTGCCGCTGAGATAATCGCTCATGAACTCATCGGTATCGGGCGAGATCATACGCAGGGTGTAGATGTACTTGGTGCCGGATACGGCGCTCTTATCGGTAAAGCTGCCCTCGGCGGTCTGAGCCAGACGAGTCCAGCCGCCGGTGGTCTTGCGGTAGACGCGGTATTCGCCTGCGCCCTCGGGACGATCCCATGTAAGCTGTACGCCGTCGGCGACAAGGCTGAGCGTCTTTATCACGGGAGCGGCAAAGAAGCGGTGCTCCCAGCCTGCTCTGTTGAAATCGCTGATGAAATCATCGTCGTCATCCAAAGCTCGGACGGTGTATACTCTGGTCTCTCCGTCCTTTACGGAGGTATCGGTAAACGATGTTGAGCTTGTCTGACCGATACGCGTCCAGCCGTTTGCGGAGCGATAGTATATGCGGTAGTATTCCGCGTCCTCATATTCGCTCCAGCTGAGCCTTACCCCGGTCTCGGTATTCGTTATGGAGGTCACGGCGGGGTAATCGCCGCAGGTTATGCTCTTGCCGCTGAGGTAATCGCTGATAAAGTCGCCGTTTTCATCCACCATGCGGATGGTGTAGATATAGGTGCTGCCTGCCTGAGCGGTATAGTCGGTATACTCGTCGTAGGCATAGTCGGCTAAGCGCGTCCAGCCTGAGCCGGACGTCCTGCGGTAGACGCGGTAACCCTCGCCGTTGTAGAAGCCGTGCTTCTCCCACGACTTAGCCCACCTCAGCCTGACGCCTTCGCTGTCGTAGTAGAGCTCGCTGATGACCGGAGGGGCGTAGAAGCAGTTCTCCCAGCCCTGTGCGTTGTAGTCGGAGGTGAAGCTGCCCTTATCGTCTACACAGCGCACGGTATATATGCCGATCTCTGCGTCTGCAGGGCCGGTGTGAGTATAATTGTTGCCCGTGACTGTGGCAAGCCTCGTCCAGCCGGCGCCGCTGTATTTATCCTCCCATGAGCCGTCATATACCGCCGCCTTGCGGTAGTATACGCGGTAGATGGTGTTATCGCCGTAGCTGTCCCAGCTGATCTTCACGCCGTTCGAGAGGTTCTGAAAGCCCGTGATTACGGGATAGTCGGAGTCGTCAGCCAAGGCTGCGGTATCATCCGGCGCAGCGGTATCGGCAATCTCGTATCCGATCCCCGAATCCGACAGGCTCTTTTCCGTCTCTTCGGCAGACACGGGCGCGGACACAAAGACGGTCAGCACCAGCATCAGAGCCAGCATGAACGAAATACTTTTCTTTATCATCAATGCCTCCTGTAAAACTATGGCTTGAAAAAACATTTTTTCCCATTATCTATGTAATATATCAATTATGCAACTTTTTGCGTGATTAGTCAACAAAGATAACGATATCGTAATATGTAAATTATATGTGAACTCCGCCGCATGATCCATAAAATCCGCATTATAAAGGCGTTTTTGAAAAGATCCGGTCAATCGTGACGACGGCGGATATCTTGACAATAAACATCGCTTTTTGATATAATATATCGCGAATAAAATTCATCACCCTAAAGATATGAAAGAAAGGATGTATCAATATGGCAGAAATCAAATTAGTTCTTGACGGAGCGGAAGAGCCAGAGGAGATGGAGGCTCCCGCTAAGGAGCTCGCCGTAACCACCGAGCAGGTACTCACCGAGGTAGAGAAGCTGTCCGACGAGGAAAAGGCTCAGATAGAAGAGTTCGCCGACAAGATCGACCTGCATAAATCCGAGATCGTCACCAACTACGGCTCCACCATACAGAAGCAGTCTGCGGCGATCGCGACAAAGACCCTCAACGACGTAAAGACCAAGAACACCGGCGAGATCAGCGGTCTGCTGGTCGAGATGGTAGCGGCTATGGACGGCATGGAGGGATCACAGCGGCTTCCTCTCCAATATCCTGAACAAGCTCAAGGTATCCGCCAAGAGCGTCATCGTCCGCAACGAGAACGCCGAGAAAACTCTCGAGCGTATCGAGAAGCAGCTCGAGGGTCACAAGCTCGGTCTGCAAAAGGACATCGCCATGCTCGACGAGCTGTATGAAGAGAACTGGCAGACCTTCAAGGCGCTGACCATGTATATCAAGGCTGCCGAGATCGCTTTGGACAAGGCGCGCAACGGCGAGCTCAAGGAGCTGTACGCCAAGGCTGAGCAGAGCGGCCTGCCCGAGGACGTTATGCTCGCAGATACCTTCGCCAAGGCTTGCGAGCAGTTTGAAAAGCAGGTGCATAACCTCAGACTCACGCGCACGAGCTGCCTGCAGTCTGCTCCGCAGATCAAGATGATCCAGCAGAACGACGAGGACCTCGCGATGAAGCTGCAGAGCAGCATCGTCAACACCATGCCCCTGTGGAGGAAGAAGATCGCGATGGCGATCGCCATCAACAACAACCTCCGTGCAGCCGAGGCGGCAAACGCCGTGGACGACCTGACCAACAGGATGCTGCGCGATCAGGCGTCACAGTTCCACATGGCTGTGGTCGAATCCGCCAAGGCTTCGCAGAGGAGCATCATCGACACAGACACCATCGACTATGTAAACAAAGAGATCACCGGCGCTGTGCTCGACTACATCGCTATCGAGCAGCAGGGCGCAAAGGACAGAGCCGAAGCGGTGAACATCATCGCGAACTCCGAGCGCGAGCTTGTAGAAGGCGTTCTCTCCGCTACTGCACAGTCGGCACACGAGTGATCCAACGTTCATAACTTACAAAGAGGCGATTTAGTTGAAAAAGGGTAAGGGACTGCGTATCCTGGGTATCCTTCTCACCGTTTTGGGGGCGGCAGGCATCGTCGCCTTCTCCCTCGCAGGCTCCTCGATGATCGTCGCGTTGGGCGTGCGCACCATCAGCGCGCTTTCCACCGCGTCTTACATCACCGCAGGGGTCGGCGTAGCCGCGCTCGCCGCCGGCACCGCAACAGGTCTCGCGAGCTCGGCAAGGGAAAGATCAAACGAAAAACTGATAGAGAATATACGCAGAGAAAAGCAGGAAAGATTCTCGGAATACGCCAAGGACAGCCTCAACCCCGAAAAAACGAGGATGAGGTTTGAGCAGCTGCGCCTGAACAACCCGGCTCTCGATAATCTCGTCGAGCGGTGCCTGACACAGATGGACACCATAGATATGTATCAGGCACGGCACAAGAGCCTGCTCGACGCGAACGAGGCGATATACCTCGAGGACACCATCGAGGTCATCGACAACAGCGAGCGCAGGATGTGCCGCAACTTCCGCAACATCATCAACTGCTGTATCCTCGTCGAGGACACCGACAAGGGCGAGGAGGCTCTCGACCGCGATATCATAGAGTCGTCTCTCGCGGAGAACGAGGAGGAGCTGCGCTGCGTAGACACCCTGCTCAAATACTCGGTCGCCTATATAAACAACTACAACCGCAACGGCGTCAGCGACAGAAGAGAGCTTGACGCCTGGCTGAAGATAATGAAGGATTCCATGGGAGGAAGCTATGAGAACAAGTAAACGCATCACGGCCGTATTATTGCTGCTGGCTTTGACGATATCTCTGCTTACGGCGTGCGGCGGCGAGGATAAGGGCACAGAGAAGGTCTATTCCTACGACGAAGCCGTAAAGGAGCTCAACGCCTTCAACGATCAGATAGAGACGGACACCATCAAGCCCCGTCTGGACATCTACGACACCTCGTCCGCTTCCGCGACCCTCGCCGATATAGACACCTTCCCTCTTACCGTTGTCGGCGACGGCAGCATAAACATCGAGATAGCCGCGGCTACCGAGCTGAGCGCAGCCGCACCCGACGACTGGATGAATGTGATCGCCGAGCGCTTCAATAAAGAGGGCTACACCGTCAACGGCAAAAGGGTGAGCGTGACCGTGCGCAAGATCACCTCCGGCGAGGTGCTGACCTACATGACCGACGGCGAATACCGCCCCGACGTATACGCGCCGAGCTCAGACGCTTGGGGCGAGATGCTGAACGCCAAGGGCGTGAGCACCGTAACGCTCAGCGACCGTATCGCAGGCAACACCGCCGGTATCCTGATGGAGAAAAAGACCTATGAGGAATTCACCGACAAATACGGCGAGGTAACGCTGACGAACGTGCTCGACGCCTCTATCGCAGGCGATCTTACCTTCGCCTACACCAATCCCTACACCTCATCCACAGGTCTGAACATACTGACCTCGATGCTGTATGCCTTTGACAGCAACGATCCGCTCTCCGACAAGGCGCAGGAGAAGCTTCTCGAATATCAGAAGCAGTCGCCCCCCGTCGCCTACACCACCGCCATCCTGCGCGATCAGGCGAGCAAGGGCATCATCAAGGCGATGGTCATGGAGGAGCAGGCGTAC
>ONPE01000133.1 GCA_900319615.1 uncultured Eubacteriales bacterium | reverse complement strand
TATATTAAAGTGCAATAGTCAAGAATTTAGATTTGACTAATCATGCAAAAAATCGAGGAATTTTTGTGAGATATGACATAAAATCGACCTGTCAAGAAGTCCGACCGACGGATTCCTGCAGTTTTTCGGAAGGCAAACAATAACGGCGCAGCCTTGTCGACCGCGCCGTGAAGGATCGTATTTTATTGTTCGGAGTCAAATATCCACTCTCCGATATCGCCCAGCACCTTTATCCCTGCCTTGTATCTGAGGATGATAAGCGAATCTCTGAGGCTGACCGCGCCGTCGTTGTTGACGTCGGCATTGATCAGCTTGTAGTCGAGCTTTTTGCCTGCGGTTATCATCTGCACATAGGTCGCGTCGAGCACCGAGATATCGTAGTCGCCGTTGGCGTCGCCGATGTAGGCTGAAGACGCCTCAACGGAGGATATGCTGTAGGGGATGGGGTCGATCTGCTCGTTCGCCTTGCCTCTGTTGTAGAGCCTTACCGCCTCGTCGTTCTCGCGAGCCGTCATGACCTCGATGATGTGGCTGATGTCGGCGGTACCTGCCTTGAGAGCCCTGAACCTCGCCTTGAAGTAATGCTGCTTTACGTTGGTAAAGCCCTCGATACCCGAGTATTTGCTGAAGTTGTAGTATATGCCTCCGGCGGTATAGTTGGTCACGAGGCTGGTGTTGATGATCTTCTGCGGGAAGCAGTAGCTGTCCCAGTCGGAGCTTCCGTCCGCGCTGTAGCCGACAAAGGCGAGATATGCAGGGTCGTAGCTCACTATGCCCTGACCGTTTATCAGATCGCGGTCGCCGGTGTATAATCCGACCTTGAAGATGAATTCGTTGCCCACCTCGATCTCGCCGAGCTGCCTGCCCTCGTCGGTGAGGATGAGCTTGCCGGCTGAGGCGGCGCCTGCTGCTGCCGGGGCGAAGGACAGCGCAGATATAAGGATGAGGGCGCACAGTATAAGACTGATCGGCTTTTTCATGGTGTCCTCCTTATAGCATATGGTTTCTGTGTTTATACTATTTTAATGTAAATCAAGATCAAATGCAAGGAGTGTTAAAATTACCTTATTATTGCCCGACGTGGTAATCCCCTTGTCGTAAATGTCGTGTGATGTGACAGAAATAGGCGGTGCGCCGCTTTGTGGGATTGGGCACGTGTGCCTTTATCTTTTCCGGCTAACAGTTAGATATACTTTTCTGAAAGGCGAATAAAAACGCACGCGTCCTCGCAATGACTACATTTTGACGGGGATGAGCGTGAAATGCCAAAAAAGACAGGCGCTTTTTGGTCAAAACGTATATTTTGAATTTTTCTGCAAAAATATCGAACAAATATTTGCTTTTTTGCTTTGCCTGTGATATACTGTATACATGAATATCTGCATATGCAGAGTAAGGGTGATTTTATGAAGCCGCTGACAAAAAGTCAACAGAAAGTATACGATTATATAGTAGAGTGCTCCGAGAACGGACGCATTCCGTCGGTGAGGGAGCTTTGCGGCGCGACGGGCTTCAAGTCCACCTCCACCGTCGCCTACCACCTCAAGGCGCTTGAGGATCGCGGTCTGATTGAGCGTGAAGAAGGGCTCAACCGCTGTATCCGCCTCAAAAACGAGCAGCCCGTCACCAAGGTGCCGCTTATGGGCCGCGTCACCGCCGGTCAGCCGATACTCGCCGTGCAGGATATCGAGGCGTACATCCCCTTACCGAAGGATATCGGCAAGGGCAGGGAGCTCTTCGCCCTGCGCGTAGTCGGCGACAGTATGATAAACGCCGGTATCTTTGACGGCGATATCATCGTAATAGAGCGCACCCCGGTCGCAAATAACGGCGAGATCGTCGTCGCTATGGTAGAGGACGAGGTAAGCGGTGAGAGCAGCGCTACCGTAAAGCGCTTTTATAAGGAGAAGGGGCACTATCGCCTGCAGCCTGAGAACGACTCTTATGCGCCTATCATCGTCGATCAGGTCGTGCTGCTGGGCAAGGTGGTCACCCTGATCCGTAACTACGACTGATATTTTTCTACGGTCGGGATTATTTTATGATTTCGATATCCCATGATACGGATATGTCGATCGCTCAGCCTGACGGATTATTGTGACAGCAAAACCCGCAAAATGTGCGGTGTTGCCTTAAGTATTTGAAAATTGTTAAATCTCAGTTAATACTCCGTTCACACATTTTTTTGAAAGCAGGTTATAATGTAGACAATGCAAGCGAGATACCGCAACTCCTTGTATGTTCTACCCTCCTCAATGCGAACTTAGTTCGTTGTTGAAAACCCTCATTTTATTTGGATTTATCCCCGGAAGAAGCGTACGCCCGCAGCGTGCGCTTTCTTCTTTTTACTTTACGGGAAACTGCTCGTTTCCGGACACGCGTGTCAAGCAAAAAAGATTTGTATGCCCGCTCAGTTTGCCGCTGTGCGGCAACGAGCGATGGCTATGCGAAATGCGCGCTGAGCGCGCTTTCTTCTTTTTACTTTACGGGAAACTGCTCGTTTCCGGACAGGCGTGTCAAGCAAAAAAAGATTTGTATGCCCGCTCAGTTTGCCGCTGTGCGGCAACGAGCGATGGCTATGCGAAATGCGTGCTGAGCGCGCTTTCTTCTTTTTTTATCAGTCATCTTCACAATGTATGAATGACTGCAAAAAAAGCTGCCGCAAAAGCGACAGCTCAAATATCGGATTGTTATTCGTCGACGTCTCTGAAGTCGCCCTCGTCGAGGTTGTATACCGTGGTATCGCGCTTGCGCGGCTGATAGTCGCGGTATTTCTGATCGCGGGGGTCTTCTATGCGCTTGTCGCTCTCGGCGCGATTGCGGTTCTTCTTCGCCTGACGTCTGCCGTCCGAGGCGGTGTATGCCGCCGTGGAGAACACCACGCCCATGAATATCGCTACAACGACGATGAACGCGATGATGCACAGGATCCACCACGATATGTTGACCAGCACCAGCATGATGCACGCCACCACGACCACAGCTACGCAGATCGCGCCTGCGGTCAGCAGCGAGTTGATGAGGTCGGTTATCTTGTCGAAGAAGCCGAACATCGGGCTCAGCGCAACCAGGAGCATTGCGGCTATCGCTACGATGAAGCCCACCACCACCGACATCTCGTGATATATCAGCATATCAAGCAGCATCGGCACGCACAGGATGACCGCCGGTACAACAGCGTGTTCGCGGTCGTATTTTCTCCACATCAGTATCAGATACACCGACGCGACGCAGCCGAACAGCGCCGTGCCGACAAAGCCGTGCAGAAGCGGAGCGAAAAACAGCACGATAAAATCTATGATCGCCGCTATCGTCAGCTTGGAGCCGATTTTAGTTTGTATAAAGGGGCGAGTTTCGTTGAATTTTTGTTTATACTGCGCCCAAAGATCGTTCAGATTCATAGCATCCTCCCTTTACAGAAGATCATATACACATTCATTATACCATGCATCGACAGATAATGCAAATCAAATCGGCGGTACATATCAAATCTTAGGTTGATTTAGGTTGATATTTTTTCTCTGTATGGTATAATACAAAAGAAAAATGAGTTAAACAAGGAGCAGATATGGAGAGAGGCTATCCAAGGGTCACCGTCAGCAAGAAGTGCGAGCGCTTCATAAAAGGCGGTCACATATGGGTCTATCAAGATGAGATAAAGCATATCGACGGCGAATACGAGAACGGTGACATCGTCGACGTCCTGACCGAAAAGGGCAGATACCTCGGCTCGGGCTTCATCAACGACAATTCCAAGATCCGCGTCAGGATTCTCTCGAAGAACGCCAACGACCGCTTCGACGACGCCTTCTACCGCAGGCGCGTCGACTATGCCGTCGACTACCGCCTTACGGTGATGGGCGAGGATTTTTCCTCCTGCCGCCTGATATTCGGCGAGGCTGACGGCTTCCCGGGGCTGACGGCGGACAAGTTCGAGGATATCATCGTGGTGCAGGTCTTGTCGCTGGGTATCGAGCGCGTCAAGGATATAGTCATCCGGGCTCTGGCAGATTCGCTCAAAGAGCGCGGTCATACGGTCACCGCCGTCTATGAGCGCAACGACGTCAAGGTGCGTGAGTTAGAGGGCATGGAGCAGTACACCGGCTTCTACCGCATGGACGGTCTGCGCGACGATCTCGACGGCAAGGTCGAGATCCGCGAGAACGGCATACGCTACACCGTCGACTATATCAACGGTCAGAAGACGGGATTTTTCCTCGATCAGAAGTACAACCGCCGCGCCGTTGCGAAGATAGCGACAGGCAAGCGCGTGCTGGACTGCTTCACCCATACGGGCGCTTTCGCCCTGAACGCCGCCGTAACCGCCGAACACGTGACAGCGGTGGATATCTCTCAGACGGCCGTGGATATGGCTGAGCATAACGCCCGGCTCAACGGCTTTACGAACATCGACTTTTTGACGGCGAATGTTTTTGAGCTGCTTACCGAGGCTGAGCGCGATCACAGGCAGGACTGGGATATGATCATCCTCGATCCTCCCGCGTTCACCAAGAGCCGCTCTACGGCAAGATCGGCGGAGAGAGGCTATAAGGAGATCAATCTCAAGGCGATGAAGCTGCTGCCCCGGGGCGGATATCTCGCCACTTGCAGCTGTTCGCATTTCATGCCTGACGCTCAGTTCCGCAAGATGCTCTTTTCAGCCGCAGCGGACGCAAACGTCAGCCTCAGGCAGATCGAGTGCCGCCAGCAAAGCGCCGATCACCCCATCCTCTGGGGAGTTGAAGAGACAGATTATTTGAAATTCTATATATTCCAGATCGTGTAAAGGAGATTATTATGAAAAAGATTATCGTTATCGCATCAGCCGTAATCATGATGACCCTGCTGCTCGCTGCCTGCGGAAATTCGGGCAAGGCTACCCCCGATAGCGCAACTCCCGACAGCGCTGTTTCCTCAACCGAAAAGGAGACGACCAAGGTCATCGAGACCACCGCTCAGGGCGGTACCGTCGAGAAGGATAAGGAAGGCAACGTCATCGAGAAGGACAAAGACGGCGCTATCGTCAGCGTCAAGGATAAGGACGGCAAGACGATAGAGATCACCGAGTACATCACCACCCATACATATATCGTCGACGGCGGCAGCGACTCCGGCTCGTCCTCCGGCGGCAGCTCGGATACTTCATCCGCAGCCTCAGGCTCCGATAAGCAGGGCGAGGACAAAAAGGAAGATAAACCGGCAGAGAAGGAGACCATCCCCGAGGATTTCCCCCGTGAGGAATACGAGCTCCCGATAATCTGATCCTTTCGGAAAATTCTGAATATATGAAAAATCAAGCATCCCCCGTGCCATAAGGTACGGGGGAGACTCTTTGTAGGAAGAATCTTTCGTCATCCGAGGCAGACATTAATCGTCGTGCACGTAAATCGCGGCAATTGATTTACGTCGTCTTACTCGAAAATTGCTGCCCAAGATGACATGATACAAAAAATCAGAATTTTGAGCCGCCGCCGCTGTAAGAGCCGCCGCCGGAGCTCGTATGGCTGCCGCTGCTGTTGCTCTTGGGTATCGGGGTACGGCTGACGGTGTGATACAGGAAG
>ONPE01000131.1 GCA_900319615.1 uncultured Eubacteriales bacterium | reverse complement strand
TATATCGAAGTCGATGGGATCGGGGCTCTCGATATAGTCGAGGACGTCGTCGATGCTGCTGCTTACAAAGAACAGACCGAAGTTCTTGATGCTCATGAATCTGGTCTTCGCGGTGTGCCGCAGCATCTGCAGCAGCGAGTCATAGTAGCCCTCGGTGTTGAGGATGGCTATGGGCTTATCTGTCCTGCCGAGCTGCTTTAGGGTGAGTATCTCGAAGAATTCTTCAAAGGTGCCGATGCCGCCGGGAGAGACGATGAAGCCGTCGCTCTTGTCCTCCAAAAGATGCTTTCTCTCGCGCATGGTCTCGGTGTAGATGATCTCATCGCACAGCGGATACAGCACGCCGTCGATGTTGAAGAAGGACGGCGCTATGCCTGTGATGTGACCTCCGCCGTCGTGTGCGCCGCGGGCGGCAGCGCCCATCATGCCGTTGTCGCCGCCTCCGAAGACGAGAGCGTGACCTCTTTTCGCGAGCTTGAAGCCGAGCTCATGCCCGGCGTCGGTGAAGACAGCGTCGATGTCCTTTGACGCCGCTCCGTATACACAAATGTTCATGGGGTATCTCCTTTTTGGGTTTATGCGCTTTGCTCGAACTGGCTGTTGTACAGGTCGGCGTAGAATCCGCCCTGCCTGAGCAGCTCTTCATGGGTACCGGAGCCGATGATATCGCCGTCCTTTAGGACAAGGATCAGATCGGAGTTCCTGATTGTGGACAGCCTGTGGGCGATGACGAACGAGGTTCTGCCCTCGGTCAGACCGTCCATAGCCTTCTGGATGATACGCTCGGTACGGGTATCTACCGAGGATGTAGCCTCGTCGAGGATCAGCAGCGGAGCATTCTCTATCATGGCGCGGGCTATGGTGAGCTGCTGCTTCTGACCTGCCGACAGGCTCGATTTGTCGTCCAGCACGGTGTCGTAGCCGTGGGGGAGAGTGTGGATAAAGTGATGGATGCCGACAGCCCTGCACGCGCGCTCGAGCTCTTCGTCGGTCACGCCCTCCTTGCTGTATACGAGGTTCTCGCGTACCGTGCCCTCAAAGAGCCATGTGTCCTGCAATACCATGCAGAAGAGTTGGTGGACGTTCTCGCGCGTCAGCTCGTCTATCGGCACGCCGTCGATAAAGATACGGCCGGAGTTGAGCTCATAGAAGCGCATGAGCAGGTTGACGATGGTGGTCTTGCCTGCGCCGGTGGGGCCGACTATGGCGACCTTCTGACCCGCCTTGATGTCTACGGAAAAGTCGTTGATGATTATGCGGTCGGGGTTGTAGCCGAAGTGCACGTGCTCGAAGCGGACGTCGCCCTTGACGGTGTCGAGCCTGCGGGTCTTTTGGCTCTCGTCGCTGAGCTCCTCTTCACCGAGGTACTCGAAGACCCTCTCTGCTGCTGCAGCGGTGCTCTGCATACTGGTGAAGCTCTGTGCAAGCTGTGACAGCGGCTGAGTGAACAGGCGGACGTAGATCGTGAACTCGATGATGACGCCGTAGGTGATCAGATCGTCCTTGACGAGGATCGCGCCGACGACGAAAACCGCGACGAAGCCGAGGTTGCCGATGAAGGTCATCAGCGGCTGCATGATGCCCGAGAGCGCGGTGCTCTTGAATACCGAGTCGCGCAGATGGCGGTTTATGCGGCTGAATTCTTCCTTGCTCTCTTTCTCGTAGTTATACGCCTTGACGATGTTGTGGCCGGAGTATATCTCCTCCACGTGGCCGTTTATCGCGCCGAGGTGCCTTTGCTGACGGTTGAAGTGCAGCTGTGAGTGCTTCATGATGATCGACATGAGCAAAAAGCCTAAAACAGAAGCGGCTATGGCCGTCAGAGCGAGAACCACGTTGGTGGCGAACATCATCAGTGCCGAGCCGAGGAACAGCGCTATGGAGGTGATGAACTGCGCTATGCTCAGGTTAAGCGTGCGCTCGATGGTGTCGATATCGTTGGTGATGCGGCTGAGGATATCGCCGAAGGAGTGAGAGTCAAAGTAGCTCAGCGGCATACGGTTGGTCTTGTTGGTGATATCCGTGCGCATACGCATACTGATCCTGGGCGCGACGGTAGCCATGATGAAGTGCTGGGTGAAGTTCAGCAGCCAGCTTATGCCGTACAGCATGAGCAGGAAGCCGCAGATGGTGCTGACAGCGCCGAGGTCGATGCTGCCGGTGATGCCCTGTGTGATGAGGTCGGTGATCTTCTGTACCTGTCTGGGGCCGATCAGTGATATGACTGTGCCGAGGACGGCGCAGGTCATGGCGGTGGCTATAGCCGGCATCTGGGGCTTGGCGTACTCGAGCGTCTGCTTCCACGCCTTGCCGAAGTTGTCGGACTTCTCTGTGACGACTCCTCTGGGGCCGCCCATGCCCTTCTTCGCGTCGGGGCGCTTGGAGTTCACGCCGATAAGAGTCTCGCGCTCCTTGCGGATGTATTTCTTGGAAGAGTTGTTATCAGACATTGTTCAGTTCCTCCTCTCCCAGCTGTGACAAGCCGATCTCGTGATAGATCTCGCAGGTCTTGAGCAGCTCCTTGTGCTTGCCCATGCCTACGATCTTGCCGTCGTTCAGCACGATGATCTTGTCGGCGTCCTTGATGGTGCCGATACGCTGTGCGACGATGATATTGGTGGTGCCTGCGGTCTCGCGCCTGAGCGCCTCTCGCAGGGCGCGGTCGGTTTTGTAGTCGAGAGCCGAGAAGCTGTCATCAAAGATCAGGATCTCGGGGTCGCGGCAGACGGCGCGCGCTATGCATACGCGCTGCTTCTGACCGCCGCTGAGGTTGGAGCCGCCCTGAGCCACGGGGTGCTCATAGCCCTCGGGATAGTTCTCGATAACGTCCTTCGCCTGAGCTATGGCTACGGCGCGCTCGACGTCCTCCTGAGTATAGCCCTCGGTGCCGTTGGTGCCCATGGCTACGTTGGTGTTGATAGTGCCCGAGAGCAGCACAGCCCTCTGGGGGATGTAGCCGAGCTTGTTGTGCAGCTGCTCGAGGGTGTATTCGCGCACGTTCACGCCGTCCACGAGCACCTCGCCCTCGGTAGCGTCATAAAATCTCGGGATAAGGTTGATAAGGGTGGATTTGCCGCAGCCGGTAGAGCCGATGATCGCCACGGTCTCGCCCTTTTTGGCGGTGAAGCTGATGTTCTCGAGAGCGTAGTCGGCGGCGTCGGGATACTTGAAGCTCACGTTGCGGAATTCTACCTCGCCGGTGAGCTCGGTGTGCTCCACGCCCTTGCCGTCAGCGATAGACGACGGGGTGTCGATGACCTCGTTGATACGCTTCGCGGCGACCAGCGATCTCGGGCCCATGATGAAGATCATGTTCAGCATCATGAACGCCATGATGACCATGAGGGCGTACTGTGAGAACACCGTCATATCGAGGAAGAGCTCAGCCTTGCCCATCAGGGGAGCGTCGTCAATAAGGTATGCGCCGATCCAGTATACGATCAGCGACAGACCGTTCATCACCAGCATCATCGTCGGCATCATTATCGCCATGATACGGTGAGCCTTCATGTTGTTGTTTGTGATATCGTCGTTCGCCTTTTCGAACTTCGTCTTCTGGAAGTCCTCGGCGTTGTACGCACGCACGACCCTCAGACCGGTCAGGTTCTCTCTTGTGATGCGGTTGATGTTGTCGGTCAGCGTCTGGATGCGCTGGAACAGCGGATGCGCGAACAGGAAGCATACAGCCAAGACGATCATGACGATCACGACCGCCACGCCTGCGGAGATCGTCCACGCGGCGCTTTTGTCGTAGATCTTTGTGATAGCGAACACCGCCATCAGCGGAGCGCGGACTATCATCATCAGACCGAAGACGATTATCGTCTGAACCTGTGTGATGTCGTTGGTGGAGCGGGTTATAAGCGAGGCTGTGGAGAACTTGTTGATCTCCGCCATCGAGAAGCCCTCGACGGCGTCGTAGAGCTTAGCCCTGACGTTGAACGAGTAGTTAGCCGCCAAAAAGCCCGTCACTATCACCACGAGCACGCTTACGAGCAGGCTCGCCAGGGCGCACAGCAGCATCTTGCTGCCCGCCCACAGGATGTCGGTTATCTCCGAGCCGGGGATTATCAGCAGCGCCGTGACGTCCTTCATATAGTCGGGCATCAGCAGCTCCAGCCACACCGACAGCGCGATCAGCACAACGGCGCCTGCTACGGCGAACCAGTCGCGCTTTGTGAAATGTCGCATTATGGATATCATGTGTTATCACCTCTTTATGTCTGATCCTGCGCAGGAATCTTGCGCAGCAGGGTTATCAGGGTTTGCTTTTCGTCGTCGGTAAGACTGCCGAAGGTCTCGGCGAAGGCTCGCCGCGTTTCCTCCTTGATCTCGGCGGCTCTTGATGAGCCCTTCTCGGTTAAGGTCAGCAGGGTAGCCCTGCGGTCGGCAGGGTCGCTGGTGCGGCTGATCATGCCGTCGGTCTCGAGCTTGTTCAGCATCTCGGACAGGGTAGAGGGGCTCACGCGAAAGGCGCTCGCGAGCTGGTTTTGCCGCAGACCGCCCTCGTTGTCCGCGAGGATGGCGAGGATGATCTCGCGCTTGAGGGCTCGCGCTTGAGGGTCGGCGTGCAGGTGCTGTCGTCTGCCCTGGGTCGCTGCGCCCTCATGCTGCGGCCTGCCTGACGCAGCGCGTCGAACAGCATAAAGTCCAGATCATCGTGCATATTATCACTCCTTTTCGATTATTGTTCGGTTACGAAACAAGTTTATCACAACAAAAAAACGATGTCAATAGATTCGCAACCGAATTTTTCGCAAACGAACATAATTTTCTTTAAATTGATTTTTATTTGATATTGATTCTGTATAATATATATTGTATAATTAAAATAAGGTAGAAGGAGTGAAAGCCTATTTAAAAATTTAAGGAGGAGAACATGATGAAAAAATGGTTAAGTATCACATTTGCATTATTGCTGATGCTCTCAACGGCGGTCATCGGCGTCAGCGCTGCCGATAAGGATATCGAGGCGGCG
>ONPE01000049.1 GCA_900319615.1 uncultured Eubacteriales bacterium | reverse complement strand
TAGGTGCCGTCTGCAAGACCGGAGAAGGTGATGATGCCGGTAGTGCCGGTTGTCTTTGTATCGATCAGATTAGCATCTGCAACGGTGTTCCTGTAGAGCGTGAAGGTAGCGTTCTCGAGAACGGTGTTAGCGTCGTTAGCGTCGACCTTCTTTACCTGGAAGTCATAGGTCTTTACGATCTTTGTGATGGCCGGCTCGGTAACTACGTCGCTGTCGGAAGACTGCTGATAAGAATAGGTCAGGGTGTTGGGGTTGCCGTTGCCGCCGATAACGACTGTATCGTCGGTCAGGGTAGCTGTGTAAGTGATCTGGATCTCGGTGATCTGGTTCTCATAGAGGTAAGCAAGCTGATCCTCGTCGAAGGAGATAGCGAACTGTCTTGCGTTGGGCTTGGTCTCAGTATAGTTGGTGTCAACTGTCAGTGCCGTGCCGTTGCCCTTAACAGCGATCGAGCCGTTGAGCTTAAGACCGTACTGCATAACGTCGGTGAAGGTGAGAGCATAAGCAGGAGCATCTGCGGAGCCGGGAACAGAACCTGTGAGGGTGAAGGGGATGCTGTCGCCGATGTTAGCGTTGACAGAGGTTGCACTGGGAGCGTTTGTGAAGATCTTATCATAGCTGATCTCGCCTGTGGAGGTCTTGGCGGCTGCTACGGTTGCATTATTTACCCATGCGTTGTTCTGATAGTAGGGCAGAACGAGAACGCTGTTCTGAGCCTTTGTAACGTTGCTGGGAACTGTTGTCCACTTTACATAGTAAACGCCTGCGGGCAGGGAGAAGTCGTGAGATGTGATGGTGCTTGTGAAAGCGAAGGGTTCAGCAGCAGAGACGAGCTCATCATCTTCAAGAGCGTTGGCAGCGGTCAGCAGTGCTGCGTTGTCGCCGTTGTTGAGAGCGCTCAGAACGTTTGTGTTATCGCTGGAGAATGCGCCGGTGGTGGTGTTGAAGTCGGCGATCTTGTAGACGGATGCTGTGAAGCCGTCCTTACCGTTGACGGTCAGGGTGTTGTTGCCTGTGGGGATAGGTGCTGCGGAGAACGGAACGACCAGAGCGGCAACCATCAGCACAGCGATAACGACTGCGAATAATCTTTTAGCGATTTTCATTTTGTTTTCTCCTTTTTGATAGATTATGAAAATTTAAAATATTTGATTTGCTTTACAGCAAAGCTGTTACTTTTTGAGGTGGCGGCAGGAATATGCCGGCTTGCGTCTGCTGCGAACCGCATATACCGCGCCGAACAGAGCGCCTGTGAGCAGGATAGCCAGACCTACGAAGCTGAATATCTTGGTGCCCGTGCCGCTGGCGTTAGGCATCACGATCAAGCCGTCTACATAGCTGAATTCCATGGAATAGTTGGGCTTGTCAGCCAGAACTACAAAGTACTTCTGATAGTTCGGCAGGTAGCCTTCCGTGGGCGAATACTCGAATACGCAGTAGGTCTGCTTTGCGGCAGGATCAACTGCGGTTGACCACTCGATCTTCTGCGAAGCCGTGTTGTAAACATACTGACCGCCGCTCTGATACAGATCAAGATCACCGAAGAGAGCGATACCGCTGTCGTTGGTGGTATCAGTCTTACCGTGAGCAGTCACCAAAGCGTTTATCTCTTCGGAAGACATGGCGTCGAGAGGATCCTTGATCTGAGCGGAGGATACCTTGAGCACGGCGAAGCCTGTGCCCGCGAGGTTATCTCCGAAAGAATCCTTCTTCGTCACGGTTATGGAGCCCTTTCTTGTCGTGTTCGCAAAGGTGGGATCATCCAGGACCTGAGTGCAGTTCTCGTCGCTGTAGAACACCGGAGCGTCCATAGAGCCTTCATCAACGCGGATGATCGCGTAGATGGTGTTGCTGTCGTAGGTATACCACGGCTGAGTTTGTGATTTATCTGTCTCGGTTATCCTGAACTTGTAGGTACGGACGTTATCGGAGCTGGGGACGCGTGTGAACGGAGCAAATGTGATGACGCCGTTGGTCACGGTGGTCTGAGTATCGGTCGGATAGATCGAGCTCAGCAGCTCTGGGTGTGTATTCTCCGTATACACGGTCTCGTCGTTGTAATCCCACTCGATCAGCTTGGCTGTGAACTCAAACTCGCTGCCGGTGTAAGCCTGACCGTCGAGGGTCTTTGTGAGCGACATGGTCTGAGAAGAGGGAGATTCTTCATTCGCGAATACCGCGCCGGTCTGTGTGCCGACGGTGCCGGTAGTGTCCGAGCTCTGAGACGTCCTTTGAGCATAGCCTGCGCGCGGACTCTCGGTGATGCGGTAGGGTGTGCCCACCGGGATACCGAAGAACTCGATCTCCTGATCCGGACGCATCTGCACGACGCCGTCCTCTGCGATATAGATCGCAGTATCATTTGCGAAGGTGTACTCGAGATCATATTTCTCGTAGGAACCGTTGCGGTCTATATCGAGCTCGATTTTGAACTCGAAGGAGATCATGTGCTCGCTGGGCTGATTCGTACCGTGCTTATACAGATTCTTTTTCAGGGTGATAGAATCGGTTTGCAGGGTATTGATGAACTCGGCAAACATCAGGGTACGTTCCTCGGGCTTATCCAGAGCGTTTTTGAAATCGAAGGTGACGTCTTCGTCTCCGTAAGCTATGGTCTCACCGTTGAGGATATCGTTGACCTCTACCTCGGTCTCATAGCTGAAGAGCGAGGGCTTGGTCTCTGACAGATCTATCACACTTCCGAAGGTGAGGTCGGTGTCGTTGTTGAACATCGCCTCTTCGTAGTGCTTGAGGTTAAAGGCGCCGTTGTAGATGTTAGCGGTGGTAGTAGTATCGTCCGCGTGGACGTAGTTGAACTTTTTACCGCTGCTGCCGCCGTAGCCGGAGCCATTCTGCTCAAAGGAGAAGCCGAAGTTGCTGTTCTTGGCGAGGTTCTCTACAACGCTGTCTATACCGGTGTTGAGCTCTTCGAACTGGACTTCCTTATAGACGTCGAGCTCGTTGAGTACCGGCTGGATCGAGAATTCGATCTTGAGGTTGGAGTCGTTGGTACCGCGCTCCATATAGAAGACCGTCATGTGGTGCTTCTTGGTGGGGTCGGTGTTGTTGAAGCTGAATGTCTTGGTCACAGCGTCGCCGTTTTTATCAGCGTCATGCAGCGATACAGTTTCGGTATAAGTCTTGTAGCTGATAGCGACCTTGCTCTTATAGGAGCTGTTGGAGGGAGTGCAGTCGCCCCAGCCGCCGAGTGAATTATCGGTGGAATAGATTGCGACGTCACTCTTGTTGCCGTCGTTGACTACGAAGATATGGCGCTTGCCGGAAACGTCGTCATAGGACTTGAACTCATCGCTCAGATAAGCGACATTGCCGGAGGTGTAGACCGCCTTGCCGTTAAGAGCGCTCCAAGAGATCTGCGATCCCGAGCTGGGATACTGTCCGCCGCCGTCCCACTTGGCGAGATAGCCGGAGGGCTCGGAAGAAGGCTTGTTGAATACAAATTCAATTACCTGAGTGTCTTTTTCTGTCTGGTTCATCATTCGATAAACCGTGTCGGAGGTCGCCGTGATCGTTCCGACGCCCGCGCCGAAGTCGATCGAACCGGTGGTCGGTTTGTGCGCGCCGCCGATATCGAGGATCAGGTTACCGTCAACAAATACCCAGACGTCGTCGTCGCCGGAGTACTCGAACTTGGCGGATTCGCCGTTTTCAAATTTGCCGTTCGTCGGCAGGGTGAAGTCCATATCGACCCTCATGCCGAAGCCGTAGTTGCGCGGATAATTGTTGTCGGTATCATTAAAGGGGAAGAATCCGTTATTATTGTCAAGCTTGCCCTTTACGCCGTCGCCGTTGTAATATCTCACACCGGTCGGTTCGTTGTTGTCAAACTCAAAAGCGATATTGTCCTTGCGGCTATTGGAACCGGACATACCGGAGTCGAATGTATAATGCTTGACTCCGCTGCCGTCGGTGGTCTCAACGAACGGGAACTTCGAGTCGATAATCATCGCGCGTTTTCCCGATCGGCTCATCGTCTGTTTTCCGGACTTGTAAACAGACGAATTCAAAGCCCAACCGTTGCTTGCTCTTATTACCTGATGGAAGTTGGCGAGGCTGTTGTCTGTGATCTGCCAAAACGGATTGCCAAAGTCCGTTCCGTCTCTTCTGAACTGTACATTAGTGAATCTTGAATCCACGATATAACGATACAAGGTGCCTGTTACACCGTCGATGGTCACGTTTCTCCCGACCATACCGGGATGGGTGTCATAGACCTTGCTGGTGTCGGCGCCGCCGCCCCAGAAGTTACAGAAGATGTCGTTGTAATCTTTATGGTCCGTATCGTCCAGAATATACACGACGAGCTTCTCGCCGTCAGAATGACTCGTGGTCTGCTTGAGCCAATCGTTATCGAAATAAGGCGCTTTCAGAGTATCGGTCACCATCAGGTCGCCGCCCACGAGCTTGTTCTTGACAAGACCCATGATGCTGCGGTTACGATAGCTTTCGCCTCCGAGGAACGATGAGTTGTTCGCGGCACGGAAGTTCGCCTGTGTGATCGAAGGTGAACGGGAACCGCTTATCTGACTGTAGAAACTGTCAATAAACTTATCCGCGTTTGTATCGTCACCGAAAACCAGCGGATAACGCCAGTCGCCGTTGTTGTCCAGCGACTCCGTGATGACATCTTTGTTCATATCAGAAAACTGATATCGGTAAGAATCCGGGAAATTAGCGGAATCATCCAGACCCTGACGCCAACCGAATTCATGCTCATTGTCTGACAGATAGTCATAGTAGGTGGCGTTGAATCCGACTACTGTTCCGCCTCCTTCGGGAGTAACCGAGGCAAAGTTGTTGTTCTTGACCGAATAATCATAGTAGCGGTCATCGGACGCCAACGCGTTATCGAGGGTCGTCCAGCTTCTGTCTCTGGCTACATAGACGGGCTCGTCTGCATCCTCGAACACAGAACCCTGATCCTTCTTGTCGGAAGTATCAAAATCTGTGCCGGTCGAGAATGAAACCATCGCGCCGAAATATACGTCTGCATAATAGATAAGCGGACTTGAGTTGTACTGACTCATCTGGACGGTCTCGTAGTACGGCTCGTCGTCGCTGTCGTCAAAGTGGACGTATGCAGTCGTCCAGCTTGACGAGTTTGGTTTGAAATAAACCCTTGTTTTAGGCGTACTGCTGTTGTACTTACTCCATTTAGCAGTCGTCTTGGAAGTAACATACAGATCGTTGAGGTTGTCGCCCTTGCGGTCTGCCACGCTCACCGTGACCGAACGGTCGACATCCGTATAAGTGATCCACTTATTCTCGGATGATGAATAGACCTTCACGGAGTTGGCTGTAGACGCATTAAGAGCGAGGTCGGCGGTCTGCTTGGTGCTTCCGCTCAGCGTGCCCGTGAAAATGATGTTCGCATACGGTCCGCTGAGATTAGAGTTGCGGTTGATAGTAGCAGAATAGATGTTGGCGGTGCCGCTTACCTTAGTCATCGCTTTGCGGTTGTTCCAGCCGGCGTCTTCGTACGTAGTGGTAGAATTCTTTGTCCATGCATAATACTTGATATCAGACCAGTTGGTCGAGGTATTGTCATAGAAGACTACCGTCTGCGTCGAACCTGCCGCGTTGACAACGCTTTGCATGGCGGTCAGATAGGTGTGTTTGGTGGGATTCAGCTTTTCGACTTTCAGCTGAGTCGCGCCCGAAACGCCCGTTACGGTGACCTTGTTGCCCGAGGGCGTGGCTGTCCGGGTTCCTAACTCGGTGCCGCTTGCATTGAGAAACCGCACACGAATATCGCCGCTACCCTGCCAGCTGCTATCCTGCAGATAGATGCTGATACTCTCAGAGCCGTTGAGCGATGCCGAGGCGGCGTCAACAGTCATCGTAGTCACACCGACCGCGATAAGCGCTGCTACCATCAACAGCACAAGCAGAACAGACATTAACCTGACGGCGATGCCGTGCCCTGCATGTTTTGTTCGGAGCATTATCATTCCTCCTTCTCTCGAACTTATACCGATATCCGAATAACGGACAGCGGTACTGACGTAGCTTGCTGTAAATGTTATTTTTCTTAATTAGAATTATGTCAGAAAATTAACATTCTATGTCTACATTGTAAATTCTATCATTTTTAAAAGGGTGAGTCAATTACAAAACAGTAACCTTTAGCGCGGTTGTGTAACGTATTTCCCCTCATAATTCTTTAAAATAATGGTAATTTGGTTTGTTTTTCCGATTTGAAAAAATAGTGGTTATTTTTGTGATATTTGAGGTATGATTCATAAAAAATTTTGTAATATTTGTCAAGAGGAGTGTTCCGGATATCGGCTTGATTTTCCGCAATCCTTTGTCTGCGCATAATCATCAACCACTTGCATATATGTTGATATTTATTCATCTTCTAATTTTATATCGCGCATATTTATTCTGACAAATGCAGAAGACGGCAAAAAAAGGAACCGCTGCGAGAGCGGTTCCCTATCAGATACATCACTATACTATTTATATTGTGTTGTTTCAAGCGCGATAGGCGAGATACCGCTGCCGTCATGATAGGTCATATAGATATTATCGCCGACGTAGATGCAGCGCTCGATGTTATCGGTATTGTCGGAGCGGTAGTGCTCGTTCACAACTATCCTGCCGTCTTCGACCTTGAAGTTCAGCATACCGCCGTAGAATTCACTTACGTCGTTAGGGTCGTACCCGGCATCGCCGTAGTTGTAATCTGCGGTTCCGTAATGCATATAATTGAGCGGTACGATATAATCGTTGCGGTCGGGATTGTATACCAGCGCCTTAGGCTCATACATGACCTCGGAGTAGCAGTCGACAAAGGACACGCTGTCCAGCACCTTCGGCGCGGTCTTGTCGCTGACGTCGAAGAGCGCCAGCTTGAAGCCCTCCTGAACCTCCATATCGGTATAGTCCTCTTCCTCGGTATGGTAGCCGAGACCGAGCACGGTGTTTTCGTCTACAGGCACGAGCATCGTGGAGAAGCCGGTGATCTTCACCTCGCCGAGTATCTCTGGAGATGCAGGGCTGCTGAGGTCTATGATGAACAGCGGATCGGTCTGCTCATAGGTGATTACATACGCGGTATCGTCCACATAACGCACCGCCTTGATGCTCTCGTTCTTCGCAAAATCCGTGACGCTGCCGATGACGTTCAGATCGCCGTCGAGCACGAAGAGATTGTTTGTATCTCTGCCGTCGGCATAGCTTGTCGTAGCTACGCGGAGGTTGCCGTCGGATTCATCAAAGGAATACTGACTGTTCACCTGACCGTCGACCTTGCCGAAAGCAGAGAAGCTCAGCCCGTCGGTAAGATCTATCTTCAGGATATCGGTGGTGACGGTAGCGTTTTCGTTATAGAAAGAGCCTTCGCTGCCGTTGAATACGCCGAAGAAGCCGCCCTGCGGAGCGTCGCCGTAATCCCACTCGGTGGTGTAGGCGTACAGATTATTGAGGTTGCAGTAGATATCGGTAGCTCCGCCGAAAACAGCCCTGCTCTCGGTCTGCGAGGCGAAATCGACCGTATCATAGGCGCTGACGACCATAAAGCTGCTGTCGACGGGTCGGGCGATGGAGCAGATGCAGTCGGCGCGGATCTCTTCCGGCTCGGCGGTATCGCCGCACACGGGCAGATCATCCTCGTCAAAGGTATAGTACGTGCTGACGGTGTAGAGGGTATCGCCGATCATGCGCGAGGAGATATAATCGCCGCTCTGGGTCATCGTATCGAGGAGGGTTATATTCGGGATATCGGAGATATCGTACACCTGAGCGTACACATTGCGCGAATCGGCGTCGATCCTGTCGCAGAGCGCGATCAGCCGGTCGCCCCTGAGATATATCTCCGACACGCGCATACCGTTGGAGTAATAGTCGTAGTATACCCTCTCGTCGGGTTCGTCGCGAGTTGCGGCATCGGTACCGTCGTTGACATTTATCTGCGCGACCTTGCGCGAGGCGTCACCCTCTGCGGAGAATACGGTGATCTCGTCGCCGTACTTATCGACGCAGTAGATATATCTGCCGTCGGTCTTGATGATGTCGGCTTCATCCACGCCCTCGACCTGCTTGTAGGTCTCGCTGTGAGAGGATGAAGCGCTTGCTGCCGCGCCGTTTGTAGAAACGCCGCTGTCGGCTGCGGCGCTGTATTCATCGGCAGCCATATATTCGCGGCCGAATGCGATAGCGAGATCATCGCCCTTTTTCTGCTCCTTTAGGACGCTCTTTACCGCCGCCTTGACCTCATCGCGCGTCTGATAACGGATAAGTCCGTTTTCATCCGTGAGAGCTTGGAGCTTGTTCTTATTATCCGACATAGCCTTAAACATAACGCTGAGCGCTATCGTGAGCACTAAAACGGCTGCGGCAGCTGATACTGCGACGACGAGCCCCTTGCGCTTATTCTTGATCGGCACGACCTTGGGCTGTGTATCAGAGATTGCCCCGAGCACAAAGCTCTCGTCCATATCCCCGGGAGCCTTGACTCCGCTGTTCTCTATCTTATCCTTGATAAAATCGAAATCGTTATTCATAGTATTCACTCCAAAAACTCTTTCATCTTTGCAAGCGC
>ONPE01000128.1 GCA_900319615.1 uncultured Eubacteriales bacterium | reverse complement strand
CTGGCGGTTGAGGTTGCTCGGGGCGACAGCATCGTCGTCGATGAGGTCGAGAGCGCCGACTCCCGACCGTGCGAGAGCCTCTACCGCATAGCCGCCGACTCCGCCGACGCCGAATACCGCGACGCGCGCATTTTTCAGTTTCTCCATACCCTCGTCGCCCAAGAGCAATTCGGTTCTTGAAAACTCCATAGTTTTTTCCTTTTTTAATCGGTTGAGATTGCCACAGGATGCATATTAATTGTCATTGCGAGGAGGAACAAAGTTCCGACGTGGCAATCTCATCCTTAACTATATGCATCCTTCGCAATGACTATTTTGAATGAACTGTTATTTTTTCACATCGCCGCGTGCGGTGGTAACCCGCTGCCTTTATCCTCAGCTCGAGGCAGTCGCGGCAACGCGCGGATTCTTCTCCCGTGCAGATCTTGTTGTCGTAAATCGAGTACTTTTCGCGCACGGCGGTCGGGGAAAGATTAGGCATGACGACATTCGCTCCCGATTTAAGCCCCAGCTCCCGACCGCTCGGATGGATCGTACCCAAAGCGGTCGTCGACGGCAGCAGCGCATACGGGAACATCAGCCGCAGTATCGAGAGCATCCGCAGGGTCAGCTCAACGCTGCCGCTTTTTTCATCGCGAAAAGGCGTATCCCTGTGCGTGATGTACGGCCCGATACCGATCATATCCGGCTGCAGCTCCTGCAAAAAGCGCAGATCGGCGATCAGGTTATCGGTCGTCTGATAAGGCGAGCCGACCATGAAGCCCGAGCCCACCTGATAGCCGATCTCTTTGAGATCGAAGAGGCATCTGCGGCGGTTATCGGCGCTCATATTATCGGGGTGGAGCTTGGCATAATGGGCAGGGTCGGCGGTCTCGTGCCGCAGCAGATAGCGATTCGCTCCGGCTTCAAAATACCTCCTGTAGCTCCCGCGCGGCTTCTCGCCTATCGAGAGGGTGATCGCGCAGTCGAGGTATTCTCTTCGTATAGCAGATATGATATCACATATGATATCATCGGTATAATACGGATCCTCACCACCTTGTAATACAAAGGTGCGGAAGCCGAGCTCATACCCCTCGGCGCAGCAGGCGAGTATCTCCTCCCTGCTCAGGCGATAGCGCTGCGCCTTGGCGTTTGACGCGCGCAGACCGCAGTAGAGGCAATTATTTTTGCAGTAGCTTGTGAACTCGATCAGACCGCGCAGATATACGGCGTCACCGTAGCGCTCACGGCGAACCTCGTCGGCTGCTTTGCGGAGGGCTTCATCGTGCTCGCACGAATCTATCAGGGATCTGAGCTCGTCGTCGGTCAGATCGCGGTTTTTTCTCAGTTTTTCTATCAGCATATCACTCATATAAGCACCTGTAAATGAATAAGCTCCCCCGGTGCAAGCACTGATCGGTTGAGATTGCCACGGGGCGCTGCCAATCGTCATTTTGAAGAGGGACAAGGTTTTGACGCGGGAATCTCAACCTTAATATGCGCCCCTCGCGATGACTTTTGAATAGTTTTACTACCAGTATTTTACACCTAATCGGGATAATGTCAATATTACCTACCGGTTAAGTTTGTTTTTATTGTATCTGTTTTATATTTCTTTTTGGCAATTATGTCAGTTTTGGGGGCTAATATTTATGCAATATTACAGAATTTGCAATTTTCTATAAAAAATTAACGAATTTATGAGGTCAAAACTCTTGTATTCTGTGATAGTATTATGCTATAATATGATTACCAATCTATTAGGAGGATTTCTCATGAAAAAAATTATATGCATTTTGCTTGCTGTAATTCTCGCAGTATCGGTCGCAGTTCTTTCCGTAGGCGCTGTAAACAGTAAAGACGACTACTCTAAGATGATCACCGATGGTAAGTATAATCCCAGCGATTCTTACACTGTTGACGAAAATGTTCCCACCTGTGAAGAAGCTATCGTTGCTTGCGGCGGCAGCCTCGATGAAGTACAGTACATCTACTTCCAGCTTCCTGAGGAAGATCCGAGCAACCCCTCGAGCTACTGGACAAACAAGTTCAACACTCTGCCCGGTACAGACTACTGCCAGGTATGTGCATACTGGTGGGGCGGCATCGGTAAAGAGTGGCCCGACGGCTCCGGCGTAAAGTGGGTAGGCTACAGAGCTACTCTGGTCGATAAGGCTAACCGCATCTATCGCGCGGCTCTCCCGGGCGACGGCGACACACCCCTCGTTGTTTGGAACAACGGCGTTAACGGCGGTATGGACGATACAGCTGAGATCTTCAACTATGCCCGTCAGATGCTCGACGTCAACATCGAAGGCTGTGAGCCCGGCGATGAAGTTACTCTCCCCGAGGGTACTCCCGATCCCGACACAGCAGACGGCTGCATCTCCATCATCGACTGGTCCGTCAGCCAGCAGAATGCTCTGACAGGCTTCTACAACTACGGCAGCAACCTGTATGTATACTACGGCAACGGCTGCTACGGCAACTACTTCAAGGGCAGCGACAACTTCTACTCCGTAGCCCGCAACGACCTCAACCCGGATCATCATCAGTGTGACGTAGACTTCAGCGGTGCTGTTGAGTCTGCCGACGCTACAGCTATCCAGAGACATCTGGCTGAGAAGGTCGTCCTCGACGACGCTAACCTCAAGCTCGCTGATCCCGACGCTGACAAGGTCGTTTCCATCATGGACGCTACCCGCATCCAGAGATATCTCGCTGAGATCTGCAACATCGACGGCTCCAAGCCCTACAGCGCAGAAGCTAACGCTTATCTCAACACCGTTTATTGATATTTTTCCGCGTTTACCCGGCGCCCTCTTCGGAGGGCGCTTTTTTCGTTTCTTCGAAAATTCTGCTTGATGAAAACAAAAATCTCTTATATAATGAATCTGTAATCCTTTCATCATATAACCGTCACAATCACAGGTTATTATTAATATATGTTAAGGGGGTATAGTCATGAGTAAAATACTGATAGTCGACGACGAGTTCCGCATTCGCGAGCTGATAAAAAAATACGCCTTGTACGAGGGTCACGAGGTCGACGAGGCTGAGGACGGCGAGCAGGCTGTGCTCAAATGCCGCAACAACACCTACGATATCATCATCATGGACATCATGATGCCGGTGATGGACGGCTTTGATGCTGTCAAGGCGATCCGCCGCTTCAGCAACACCCCGGTCATCATGCTCTCTGCAAAGGGCGAGGAGTACGACCGTCTGACGGGCTTTGAATCCGGCGTGGACGACTACGTGGTCAAGCCGTTCTCTCCCAAAGAGCTGATGATGCGCATCAGCGCCGTACTGCGCCGCACAGGCTCGGACAGCAAGGACGACTCGAAGAACCGCTTCGTCTACAAGGGTCTGACCATAGATTACGCGGCGAGGGTAGTCACCGTAGACGGCGAGCGCGTACAGCTCACCCCGCGCGAATACGAGCTGCTGTACTACATGGTCAACAACAAGGGCATCGCCCTCACTCGCGAACAGCTTATCTCCAAGGTGTGGGGATACGACTTCTTCGGCGACGACCGCACCCTTGACACACATATTAAACTGCTCAGAAAAAGTTTGGGCGACTACGCCTCGCTGATAGTCACCTTAAGAGGAGTTGGATATCGCTTTGAAACCTGATTTAAGTAAAAAGCGCCCTCTGCGCATACATCTGGCGATCGGCTTTCTGATATTCTCCGCTCTTCTGCTGGTGGTGCTGTGGCTGTTCCAGACGGTCTTTCTCGAGTCGTTTTACAAGAGCATCAAGACCTCGCAGGTCAAGGCGTGCGCCCATTCGCTGGCGGACAATATCGAATCGGACGACGTCAGCGACCTGATCACCGATATCGAGGACAAAAACGGCATGACTGTCGGCGTTTACAATACCGAGAGCGACATCATCTCATGCATATACACCTCCTCCGACAAGCGCGGCTTCCGCACGGATATCTCGCTGCGCAGCGTATACGATATGTATCAGTTTGCAGCCATCAACGGCGGTGAATATGCCGCCATCACAAAGATACAGTGGGAGGAGCGCATCAGCAAGCCGGATAAAAAGACCTTCCTCTCCGAGAATATCGCCCCGACTTTCCCTGAGGATACCGGAGCTACCGCAGATCAGAGCGCCGGGTTCGGCGGCATGAAGTCAGAATCACAGGGCAACGACTTCGCTTCAAACGACCAAGCTCCCATCGGCGACAACAAGCGCGAGCCTATGCTCGAGCGCGACACCGTGGAAAAGCTCGCATTCGCCAAGGTGGTAAGCACCTCGGCGGGCGAACGCTTCATCATCGTCGAGAGCGAGATCACCCCCGTGGCGAGCGTCGTCGAGACCCTGCGCTATCAGCTGCTGATAGTCACGGCGGTTATCATCGTGCTGAGTATCGCCGTCGCGATATTTCTCGGCAAGCTGATCGCAAAGCCTATATCCGACACCAACGAACAGGCGAAGGCTCTGGCTCACCAGAACTACGACGTTACCTTTGAGGGCGGCAGATACCGCGAGATCACCGAGCTCAACGGCACGCTCAACTACGCCGCTCAGGAGCTGAAAAAGGTCGACGCGCTTCAAAAGGAGCTTATCTCCAACATTTCTCACGACCTGCGCACGCCGCTGACGATGATAACCGGCTACAGCGAGATCATGCGCGACCTCCCCGGCGAGATGACCCCCGAAAATATCCAGATAATCATCGACGAGGCTAACCGCCTGAACTCGCTGGTCACCGACCTGCTCGATATCTCACGCCTGCAGAGCGGCACCGCGGATATCAAAAAGGCGCCGTTCTCGCTGACCGGCTGCATAAAGAGCATCTTTGCCCGGTACACCAAGCTGATCGAGAACGACGGGCTGAACATCATCTTCGAGCACGACGGCGAGGTCTTTATCATGGGCGACGAGCTCAGGATGACCCAGGTGCTGTGGTAGAGGATGAGAAGGTGCGAATCGACGTCATCGACCACGGCGAGGGCATCCCCAAGGATAAGCTCGACTATATTTGGGATCGCTACTACCGCGTGGATGAAGAACACAAGATCGCCAAGGTCGGCACAGGGCTGGGTCTGAGCATAGTCAAAAATATACTGCTCGCGCATGACGCAGACTTCGGCGTAGCGTCAAAGCTCGGCGAGGGCTCGGACTTCTACTTCATCATGCCGATCATACCTGTAGACGAGGAATGATTGAAACATATTAGTTACATTGTCATTACGAGGAGGGCATTACAAATAACCTTATTATAGCCCGACGTGGTAATCCCCCTGTCATAAATACCGTTTGATGTAACAGAAATGTACAACTCCTCTTTGTGGGATTGCCACGGCTCCTTTGGAGCCTCGCAATGACATCGAATACACAAAAAATCCGCAGCGGACAAAACCGTTGCGGATGATTTTTTGTGATCGCTGCTGCCGGAAAAGCGCAGCTGATTCGTATTACTTTTTATCTTACGATAT
>ONPE01000125.1 GCA_900319615.1 uncultured Eubacteriales bacterium | reverse complement strand
GCCAAAACTATCGGGTCGGATATCGCAGAGCTTGGCTTCAACCTCGACTTCGCCCCCGTTACCGACGTCTGGACGAATCCCGAGAACACCGTTATAGGCGAGCGCGCGTACTCCGATAACTTCGAAGAGGTCTCTGCGCTTATCCCAAACGCTGTCAGCGGTTTTCATGACGGCGGCGTGCTGTGCTCGCTCAAGCACTTCCCCGGTCACGGCGACACCGTCGAAGACAGCCACAGCGGACTTGCCCATGTGAACAAGACCGCCGAAGAGCTCGAAAACGGCGAGCTGCTGCCGTTCAAAGCAGGTATCGAGGCAGGCGCGGACATGGTCATGGTCGGTCATCTTGTGGTGGAGTCTATCGACGATAAGCCCGCGACCCTGAGCTCAAAGATCGTCCCCGAGCTGCTCCGCCAAAAGCTCGGCTATGACGGCGTGGTCATCACCGACGCGATGAATATGGGCGCAATCACTCAGAATTACGGCTACGACGAAATCGTCAAGGGTGTTTTTGACGCGGATATCGACATGATCCTCTATCCCGACGACCCCAACGCCTATATGGACGCGCTGGAGAAAGCCCTCGCCGACGGCAGCATCACGATGGATCAGGTGAACGCAAAGGTCGCCCGGATCCTGAAGCTGAAATACGACAAAGGCATCATGAAGTAAAAAATCTACTTATAACGAAAAAGCCCTTCCAAAACGGAAGGGCTTCAAGCTGTAAAAAACCGATGTCATTCCGAGGAGGGCACAATAAATCACCTTATTATTGCCCGACGTGGGAATCCCCTTCCTCTTGCAGCCGGCAGCAAAAACAATTTCTATTGTAGGCAAACAAAAGCCCTTCCAAAACGGAAGGGCTTATAATTTGCGTGATGATTATTTTGAATTAAAGATAGACATGATGTCGTAGAAGGAGTCATCATCATCGGTGGAATCAACCTCAACAGCGGGAGCAGCCGGTGTAACGGGCTCGAGCGGATCGGGAGCCGAAGCCTTGCTTGTAACGGGCGAGGAGGTCGGGAACGCGCCGGAATTGTCGTTATTGCCGCCGCAACCGGTAGCGATAACGGTAACGCTGATCTCATCCTTCATATCCTCGTCGATAACAGCACCCCAGATGATGTTAGCATTATCGGCAGCCTTCTGCTGAACCATAGTAGAAGCGGCGTCGATATCCTCGAGAGTGATGTCGGGAGAAGCGGTGATGTTGATGATAACGCCTGTAGCGCCGTCGATGGAGGTCTCCAGCAGAGCGGAGGAGATAGCCATATCAGCTGCAACCGAAGCCTTATCCTTGCCTGTAGCCTTGCCGATACCCATGTGAGCAAAGCCGGCGTCGCGCATGATAGCGGATACATCGGCGAAGTCGAGGTTGACAAGACCGGGAACAACGATCAGGTCAGAGATGCTCTGTACGCCCTGACGGAGAACGTCGTCGGCGATAAGGAAGGCGTTCTGGAGGGTGATGGTCTGATCGGAAACGTGCTTGAGGCGCTCGTTGGGGACGATGATCAGGGAGTCTACGCAGGCAGAGAGCTCTGCGATACCCTGCTCAGCCTGAGCCATACGCTTCTTGCCCTCGAAAGCGAAGGGCTTTGTAACGACAGCTACGGTGAGGATGCCCATGTCCTTGGCGATCTTAGCCACGATGGGAGCAGCGCCCGTACCGGTGCCGCCGCCCATACCGGCGGTGATAAATACCATATCGGTATCCTTGAGGATAGCGGCGATCTCTTCACGGTTCTCTTCTGCTGCAGCCTGTCCTACAGAGGGCATGGAGCCGGCGCCCTTACCGCGGGTAGCCTTCTCGCCGATCTGGATCTTTTCCTGAGCCTGAGAGAAACGCAGGACGTGCTCATCGGTGTTTATCGCGATGAACTCGACGTTCTTGACGTCCATCTTGATCATGCGGTTAACGGCGTTTCCGCCGCCGCCGCCTACGCCGATTACTTTGATTACAGGTAAACCGCTCGCGGGGTTCTTTTCCAATTCAAAAGCCATTTATATTGTCCTCCTTATCCTATGTGAGGAGCCCGAAGCGGCTCCGGTGCATACGGTTAGATTTTTTAGGCAATACCGCGCATTTGATATATGCGGATTGTCGAGATATTCTCATATTATAATTTAACACATAGACTTGATAAATTCAATCATTTTCTTGAATTTTTCTGAAAATTTAGTATTTTTCACATCTATTTGTCCGTTTTTATGTCTAAGGATAGTTATTTAGCCGTAAACATAGCTGCCGTCGTCGGCGTAATATCCGTAATCGCCGGTGTAGCTGTTATCGGTCCAGGTATACTCTCCGGTATACTGATCGACGGCTTCGGTCGGAGCCATCGTTGGAGCGGTGGGATCCTGAGTAGCCGCTACGGTGGGCGCGATCGACTGTTCGTTGAAGTACGAGCGCTTGGTGGTGTTGCATCGTGAAACATCCAGAACGCCCTCGGGCTTTACGGTCTGATTACGGTCGAGATTCTCGGTGATGATGGTCATGGCGGTGCGGATCTTGTAGCTGATGTCCTCGGGGATGCCGAGCTTGACCTTTATGCGGTTGTCGTATGTAAAGCTGATATCGGCGGTGTTGGTAGCGTCTATCTCGGTGATGCCCTGATAGCCGTTGTCGGCGAAGGTCTGGGTGATATCGTCGATAATCGAGACGACGGTGTCATCCTCATAGCTGACATAGTCGCCGATCTCTCCGGACGACAGGGTCGGGCCGATGAACTTGGGCAGATCATACTGCTGAGGGGTGTTGGTCTTGTCGAGGATACGCCCCTTGGTGCTGATGACCAGATACTCGGTATCGCTGAGCTTCATCAGATAGCCCTCGTCAGCCTCTTCGACCTTTATCGTGATGGTATCGGGTATGCTGAAGCCGACGTCTGCTTCCTCTATATACGGAAATTCTTTTTTGATGCGCTTCTCTGCGGCTCCCTTGGGAGCTAAGAAGATGTTCTGCCCCTTGCCGATACCGCAGGCGGCGATGATGGAATCGGCGTCATAGCGACTGTTGCCCGTCACCTCGTACGCCTGAGTCTTGAACAGCACGGTGAGCGAGAGCACCACGCCGACCACCAGCACCACGGTGATTATCGCGGTAGTGCTGAGGATGCTGATAAGCTTGCGCTTTGCGGGAGACATCGGCTTGCGCTCGGGTTTTTTCGCGGGCTTTTTCTTTTTGTTATCGGTCTTCTTCCGCCTATCCTGACGGTCGCGGCTCTCATCGACGTAAAAATCGCTGTCTCCGCGCGAGAATTCGCTGAGCATATCGTCGTCTCTGGGATCGGAGTACTCGGGCTCGATATATTCTTCGCGCTCGAGCTCCTCACGCTCTTCAAAAGCCTCGAGCTCATAGTATCTGTCGCTGAATTCATCCGGTCTGTCGTAATCATTATAGCCGGGTCTGCGGCGCGCGCTGCGGCCAACGGGGGCTTTAGTCGCGTTCGCCGCTACGGGTCGGCGCTTTTTTGCGGTCGACTTGCCGGCAGGTCTGCCTGATGTCGGTCTTGACGAAGACTTCCTGACCGGTCTTTTGGATGATTTAGCCGATTTTTTATTTGTCGGTTTCTTAGCCATAGCTTTGCTCTCCTCCTTTCCCGAAGGAAGGGACTTCCTGAATCTATCTAAATATAGGTTATATCTTTTTTACGTCTGCCCCGAGCGATGACAGCACCAGCTCGAGATCCTCATAACCGCGCTCGAGATACTCGATGCCGGATATCTCGCTTTGCCCCTCGGCACACAGCGCGGCGACCACTAAGGCGGCGGCTCCGCGCAGATCATGAGCGCGTACCTTAGCCGAGAGGAGCTTTCTCACTCCGTCGACCACGGCGACCTTGCCCTCGACGCGGATATTCGCGCCCAGTCTGCACAGCTCGCTGACATGGCTGTAACGGCTGAGGAAGAGATTCTCCACGAACACGGTCATGCCGTCGGCTACCGCTGTCATGCTCATGACGGGAGCCTGAGCGTCGGTCGGGAAGCCGGGATAAGGCATGGTGCGTATCAGCTTGGGGCTGCTCAGGCGGTACGGCGCGCTGATGCGCAGCCCCTGAGCGTCTGTATCTATCTCGCATCCGCTGTCCCGGAATACCGGTATCACAGCTCCGAGATGCGAGGGGATGACTCTGTTGAGCTTTATCGACGACCCCGTTACCGCTGCGGCTGACATCAGGGTAGCCGCTACTATGCGATCGGGGATCATGGCGTGGCAGGCGGGGCTGAGCTTATCTGTGCCGTCTATGACGAGGGTGCTCTCCCCTGCTCCGCTTATATGAGCGCCGCATGAGTTGAGGAAATCCGCGAGATCGACAATCTCCGGCTCGCGTGCGGCGTTGGCTATCACGGTGGTTCCGTGAGCAGTTGCGGCGGCGATCATCATGTTCTCGGTAGCTCCGACCGACGGTATCGGCAGAACCACCTTTGCTCCGCGGAGCTTATCGTTTATGTAACAGTCGAGCTCGCCGTGCTCCTCGCAGATCTCGATGCCCATCTCGCGCAGGGAGCTCAGATGCAGGTCGATGGGACGAGGGCCGAGCTCGCAGCCGCCGGGGAAAGACATCCTCGCCCTGCCGAAGCGCGCAACCATGGCGCCGAGGAAGATTATCGACGAGCGCATACGGTGCATCAGCTCGGGCGGTATATCGCATCGGCTGACTCCGTCGGTATTCACGATGACGGTGCTGCCCTCGCGCCTCGCGGTACCGCCGAGATAGCGAAGTATCGCGAGCGACGCCTCTACATCGCTCAGACGCGGACAGTTATACA
>ONPE01000224.1 GCA_900319615.1 uncultured Eubacteriales bacterium | reverse complement strand
TTGCGCTTGACATAGCGCACGGAGTTCATCAGCTGAGATAAGCCCTCCAGCGCGTAGTACTCGCACTGTATCGGCACCAGCACGCTGTCGCAGGCTGTCAGGGCGTTTGTCGTGATTATACCCAGCGACGGCGGACAGTCGATGATGATGTAGTCGTAATTTGCCTTGACCGGCAGGAGAGCTTTTTTGAGCCTCTGCAAGCGGTCGGGAGCCTCCATGATCTCAAACTCGGCAGCCGCAAGGTCGATGCCGGCGGGCAGCAAGTCCAGATTATCGTACTTTGTATGGAGGATGACCTCGCTCGCCTTAGTCTGATCGACCAAAACGTTGTAGGTGCTCTTCTCTATCCCTCTTTTATCAAAGCCCACGCCGCTTGTGGCGTTGCCCTGGGGGTCGATATCGACAAGCAGGGTGCGCTTGCCGTAGAAGCCGAGACCAGCGGCTATATTGACGGCGGAGGTCGTCTTGCCGACGCCGCCCTTTTGGTTGGCTACGGTTATAATCTTAGCCATCGTTTCACCTTCCATTTGATCTTTTAGATTCGCTGTTCCTTATTGTATCACAAATAGATCTGATTGGAAAGTGTTTTTGCAAATTTTCTTGTTTCACGTGAAACTTTTCTTTATTCGATTGTGCTTGCCGCAGCCTGTAGCAACCCTCCGACTCCTGAGTATCCATCTCTCTTAGAAAAGGGAGACTATGAACATTACAATAACTTTTTATAGGTTGAGATTGCCACGTCGGTCGTCGTCGTTCGCTGTACTCGCTGAGAGCGGTCAGGTATGACCACTCTCGTACTCGTGTCGCGACTCCTCCTCTCCCCAAAAAGCAGGTGCTTTTTGGGGTCCCCGATAACGCCCTCCTCGCAATAAAAATGCCGACGACCGCATGCGGAGTACGCACACGGCCGTCGGCAAGGGGTTCAGATAAGGAAATGGGTATGAGTGGATAGGATTAACCTATCGGGAAAGAAATATATCAAGCTATGTAGCTTTGATACCTAAGATGAGAGCTTTTGAGCGGATTTTGGGATCTTCACGGTATACTCGATGTAATCCTCGGTCTCGCTGCGGCGGGATATGGCGTTGATGCCTGAGAGCCGCATTGTATCGACCGCCTTGTTGATCGTGTTGACGAAGATACGGACGTCTTTTACGGCGATCTTGCGCTCTTGCTTGCGCACCGGCTCCGGCTCGGGCTTCTTCATCAGCGCCTCGGTGACGAGCATCTCCGCCTCGCCGACGCTCATATCGTCGCTGATGATCCGGCTGAGCACTTCTCTGCGCAGGCTCTCGTCGTTGATGCGAAGCAGGGCTCTGGCATGGCGCTCGGATAAGTGCGCCGTTAGTATCCACTCCTGCTCTTCAAAACCGAGACGAAGCAGACGGAGCTTGTTCGCGACGGTGCTCTGCTTCTTGCCGAGCTTTATCGCAGCCTGCTCCTGGGTAAGCCCGTACTTGCGTATCAGGCGGGCTATTCCGCGCGCTTCTTCGAACATATTGAGATCGGTGCGCTGCAGATTTTCTATCAGCGCGAGCAGTGCGCTGTCTTTGTCACCGCATTTATGTATCACACAGGGCACCTTATTCATGCCTGCCATTATCGCGGCTCGAAGTCTGCGCTCGCCTGCGATCAGCTCGAACTCGGTGGCGTTGATCCTGCGTACCACAAGGGGCTGCAAAATGCCGTTCTCTACGATAGAGCGCGAAAGGCTTTTGAGCGATTCTTCGTCAAAGCTGCGGCGAGGCTGGGTTCGGTTGGGGCGAATCTGGATGGTAGAGATATTCAGAACCTTGTTATCTCTGCCAATCAAGCTGTTCACCTTCCTCACCTCACCTCCGTATCCGTTTGGACAGCTCGTCCTTACAGGTATTATGATAGCAGAGAACGTTTGAAAAATATGTCGGAATCGGGGCGATTTTTATATATCTTTTTGTCGGGATAAAAAGAAAAAGCGGAGCTCAAATCGAACTCCGCATACATTATAAAGGTTTGTTTTTGATAGCCTTGCTCTTTCTCGGATAAGTATCGGGCGTCGGGGCAATCTTCTTTATCTCTATGATCGACCTCTCGCCTGCTTCTCCGAGGATAAAATCATGCTTTGTCTGCATTTCACCGCCGAGAGTTGTGATCGCGTTTTGAGCAGAATCCAGCTCTTCATCCGCGCCCTTGCCCTTCATGGCGATAAATCTGCCGCCGACCTTCACATAAGGCATATCGTACTCGCAGAGAGTATTCAGCGAGGCGACCGCACGCGATACAGCGATATCGAAGCTGTCACGCAGCTCGGTACGGGAGCCGTCTTCGGCGCGGCTGTGGATAAGTTCAACGCCGGATAAACCAAGCTCGCTGCACACGATATCAAGAAAAGTCAGCCGCTTGTTAAGACTATCTAAAAGAGTCAGGCTGATATCGGGTCGGGCGATCTTCAATACGACTCCGGGGAAACCTGCTCCGGTGCCGACGTCTATGACACGTGCGCCATTTTCTATATCTATGTAACGCAGTAACAGCAAACTGTCGGCGAAATGCTTGAGCGCGATATCCTCGGGCGCTGTCAAAGC
>ONPE01000124.1 GCA_900319615.1 uncultured Eubacteriales bacterium | reverse complement strand
TCTTCATGCGCAACACCGAGGAGTTCTATCGCTTCTATCGCGACAAGATGCTCTGCCTTTCCGCAAAACCCAACAAAGCGCATCTGAAGCTCGCCGAATGGGAGCGCGATGGCAAGCTGCTCTCGGTGGTGACCCAGAATATCGACGGGCTCCATCAGGCGGCGGGCAGCAAGCGCGTGCATGAGCTGCACGGCTCGGTGCTTCGCAACCGCTGCATGAAGTGCGGCACGCGGTACGGTGTGGAAACGATCATAGAGAGCGACGGCGTGCCGAGGTGCCTCTGCGGCGGCATAATCAAGCCCGAGGTCGTGCTTTATGAGGAGCCTCTGCCCGAGGATACCGTTACCGAGGCGCTCAAGGATATCCGATCGGCAGATACGCTGATCGTGGCTGGTACGTCGCTGACGGTATACCCTGCGGCTTCGTATATCAGATACTTCGGCGGCGACCACATGATCCTGATAAACCGCGACTCTACCCCTTATGATCACAATGCTGATCTTGTCATCCACGATAAGGTGGGAGAAATACTCTCACAATTGTAAAATAGCGCAATAAAAAGCACTTCCATGACGGAAGTGCTTTTGTTGTTTGCAGGTATTTTTCTTAAAAACGTTTCGGTGTGAACCGTAGGTTAATTACCTAAGCGCTGTGATATATGCAGCATAAGACAACATCTTACTTAACAGTATGGTGTAATAAGACACGCGTGTCACGCGCGCGTTGTTATTCTATCCTTATCGCTTTGACGCTGACCTTGTCGCCGGGCTTGTGGTTGGCGAGGACGTTGTAGATATCCTGGAAGGATGTGACGGTCTCGCCGTCTATCTCGGTGATGATGTCGCCCTCCTTGATATCAGTGCCGGCAAGCGCGCCCTCACCATCTATCTCGGTGACGACAACGCCCTCAGGATAGCCGTAGTACATGACCTCTTCCTTGGACACCTCGGAGCCGGTCAAGCCGATGCGTGTGCGCCCCTGCACATAGCCGTGGCGCATAAGGTCGCCCACGATCTCCGCTACCGTTCGGGACGGGATAGAGAAGCTCATGTTCTCATAGTTGGTGGCGATGGTCTTGGCGCTGGTGATGCCGATGACCTGACCGTAGATGTTGCACAGAGGACCGCCGGAGTTGCCGGGGCTGATGGCAGCGTCGCTCTGGATATAGCGGACGTACTTATTGATAGAAAGCTCTCTGTCGACCGCAGAAACGATACCGGCGGTCAGAGAGTTCTGGAACTTGACTCCGCCGGGGCTGCCGATAGCGATGACCTTGTCGCCTATCTCGATAAGGTCGGAGTCGGCGAAGGTGACCGCCTTGAGATCCTTAGCGTCTATCTTGAGCACAGCGAGGTCTGTCCATGTATCGTAGCCGATGACCTTTGCGGGATAGCTGTCGCCGTTGTTGAGGACGATGTTGACGATGTAGTGCTTGCTGTTGCCGATGACATGGGCGTTGGTGACGATGTAGCCGTCGGCGGAGATGATGGTACCGGTGCCCTGAGCGACGACGTCCTTCTCGTTGTCGGTGATCTCATCCTCATAGCACATCACGGTGACTACGCTGGGGCTGACGCTCTCATAGGCGTTCTGCGTGGTATACTTCTCGTCGTCCTTGTCCGCGGGCAAAGCTGCGAGCTTGATATCCGGAGCCTTTTCATCGGGAGTGCCGACAGAGGCTTTGTTTTCATCGCCGCGCTTCTGAGTATCGCCGTTATCGGCCTTGAGGGTGATCTCATCCTCGACGTCCTTGAAGTTTGAAGTGCTGTTGCCGCCGAAGAACGGATTTATACCGTTGCTGCCGTCGTCACCGTCGATTATCGAAAAGCCGCCGTCCTCGGGGAGGTTGTTGTTCTTCTTGTTGTTTGAAACTATATAGGCTGCAAAGCCGGCGATCATAGCGACCAGAAGGGCGCAGAGTATGATGATGAACACCTTGGTGCCGGTGGGAGTCTTGGACTTTTGCTGTGTGGGAGCAGGGACGTTGTTATAGTAGCCCTGGGGCGGCTGAGCATAGGGATTAGCCTGCTGACCCGGAGCCTGGGCATACGGCTGACCCTGATACGGCTGCTGCGGATAGCCCTGCGGAGGCTGCCGGTAACCGTTGGGAGCCTGCTGCTGATAACCCTGCGGCTGACGAGGATATCCCTGAGGGGGCTGCTGATACCTCTGCTGAGGCTGCGGATACGGCTGACCGTAGGGCGGCTGCTGTGGCTGACGGGGCTGCTGAGGATAGGGCTGTCTCGGCGGAGCTCCGTATACAGGCTGACCGTAAGGCGGCTGCGAGGGATTTTGCGGCGGCATATTATACCGGGGCGGTACAGTCTCCTGAGGAGCTGTATTTCGCGGCGTCGGATCCGCTGCTCCGCCGGCTGTCTGAGGCTCCGCGTTCTGCGGCGCCGCCTTTTGTACGTTGTCGGGCTGTGCGGGAGTATCGTCGATAGACTCGTATTCATCCTCGGGATTGTAGCCCTTGGTGTTAAGTTCATCCATATTTATTCCTCCGTTTCATTGTTGGCGGTTGTATCTACATATTTTTCATTTTTTCTGTTTTCGTTTAGGGGGATCGCTTCGTTGACGGGCAGTCTGAAGGTGAAGCGTGTGTATTCGTTCACCACAGACTCGACGAAGATATCGCCGCCGTGCAGGCGCATGATGGTCTTGGCTATGTACAGACCCAGACCCATGCCCTTCTTATCCATACTGCGGCTCTTGTCGGTCTTATAGAAGCGGTCGAAGATATAGCGGATATCCTCCGGCGGGATACCGGGACCGGTGTTCGATATCTTGACAGAGATATCGTAGGGGGTCTCTTCGAGGGCAAAGTCGATGGTGCCGCCCTCGTTGGTGAACTTGACCGCGTTCTCGATGAGGTTGTATATGACCTGATACATCAGGTCGGGGTCGGCGTATACCGTGAGGCTGCGGAACTTCTCGAGCCCGGTTATATGCAGCTTTCGCGCTATGATACGCTGCTCGAAGCTCGCGAGTATCGTGATGAGCATCGAGAACATATCGAACTTCTGCGGCGATATCTTGAGCTCGCCGCGGTCTATGCGCGACAGGTTTAGCATAGATGTTACGAGCCTCGAAAGACGCTTGACCTCGATGGACACGATCTTCATATAGTGATCGTGCCTCTCAGGGGGGATTGTGCCGTCGAGCATACCGTCGATAAAGCCTGCGATGGTGGTCATCGGGGTCTTGAGCTCATGCGACACGTTAGAGATAAAGGCGCGGCGCATACCCTCGCTCGCCGACAGAGAATCCGCCATGTGGTTGAAGGCGTTGGCGAGCTCGCCTATCTCGTCCTCGGACTTCACCTTGACGCGTACAGAGAAATCGCCGACGGCGAACTTCTTCGCGGCGTAGGACATCTGCTTCAGGGGGCGCGACATACTGTAGGACATCCATGTGACGAAGATGATGATGATGATCAGCATGACGACCGCCGCAGTGAAGAATATCTGCAGGAAGGTGACCGGCAGACCCGAGATAAAGGTAGCCGGGGTGGATACATAGCAGAAGCCGATGATCTTCTGCGCGCCGTTGAAGTCGGCGCTGCGGATGGGCACGCCCGCGGTATATCTGGGCTCGGAGTAATAGTCGCCCAGCGTACCGGACTCGAAAAACTCGCCCCGCGCCGTAGCGCCCATGACGTACGACGGCAGGATGTAGGCGTGATGCAGACAGTCGGTGCCCTCGGTACAGAACTTGCACTGACCGGTGGTATCCACGACGAAGATATCGGCGTTTATGATATTGGAAATACTGATAAAGGTCTGGGCGTAGTTGCTGCTGCGGCTGAACTCCAGCTTACGCGAAGAGACCGAGGCGCTTTTCGCAACGACCTCGGCTACATGGTTGGCGTTCTCTACGAGGTCGGTTTTCTTCTCGTTCTCCCAATAGCGGTTGACGAAGATGTACATCGTCACGCTGAGGGCGATAAAGCTGGTCAGCACGATAACGAGCCCGAATATCAGGTATTTTTTGAACAGTGAACGCTTCACGCGGAACGGCGCGTTTCGCCGGCTGCGCGAATTACTTGCCCTTTGTTTCAACCTGTTGTGAGCGCTCCTTTACGTGAGTTGTGCCATACGGCTTTATGGTGATAAAAAATCTGTTGTCAGGACTTGGTCTCGAACTTGTACCCAACGCCCCATACGGTGCGGAGCTCCCATTTATCCGACACGCCGTCGATCTTCTCTCTGATCCTCTTGACATGAACGTCGACGGTGCGGCTGTCGCCGTAATACTCGAAGCCCCAGACCTGATCGAGGAGCTGGTCGCGCGTGAACACCTTGTTAGGGTTCGACGCGAGGTGATAGAGCAGCTCGAGCTCCTTGGGAGGGGTGTCGATCTGCTTGCCGTCTACGATGAGCTCATAGTTGGTCAGGTTGATGACCAGCTTGTCCCAGCGGACTTCCTTTACGGCGTCCTCGTCGGAGCCGCCGGTACGGCGGAGCACCGCGCGGATGCGCGCCACTACCTCTTTAGCCTCAAAGGGCTTGACCACGTAGTCGTCGGCGCCGAGCTCCAGACCGAGTATCTTGTCGAACACTTCGCCCTTGGCCGTAAGCATGATTATCGGGCAATCGGATGTCTTGCGGATCTCTCTGCACACCTGCCAGCCGTCCATCTTGGGCAGCATGATATCTAACAGTATCAGTGCCGGCTGCTCACGGTTGAAAAGCTCTACAGCCTGTTCGCCGTCGTTGGCGATAGCTGTGGTGTAGCCCTCCTTCTCGATGTAAAGGCGCAGCAGCTCGCATATGTTG
>ONPE01000117.1 GCA_900319615.1 uncultured Eubacteriales bacterium | reverse complement strand
GACCTCGTCGCCGTTCATCCATGTGACGGTGTATACAGGTGCTTCTGTGGGAGCCTCTGTCGGAGCTTCTGTGGGAGCCTCTGTCGGAGCTTCTGTGGGAGCCTCGGTGGGCTTGGGGTCAGCTGTAAAGACCGCGGTGTAGGTCACGTCGCCTGTCACGGGCGGCAGATCATCCACGCCGTTTATGTAGGTGGTGGTGCCGTCGTCCCATGCCGCGAAGGTGTAGGTGTAGTTCTCGTCCTCCGCCTTGGTGGGAGTTTCGCCGTCATAGGTCGGGGTTGCGCCTTCCTCAACCGTGTCTGTTTTGATAACATCGTCGCCGTTCTTCCATGTTACGGTGTAGATGGTGAAGTAATAGCCCGCGAGGTAAACGGTACCATTTTCTTTACCAATAACCATGTAGGCGTTGCCTAATGCGTTGTTGTAAACAGGGTCATAATTCTTGGCGTTATCCGCATCGATGATGCGGGCATAATTACCGCCAAAAAGAAAGCTAATATTGTTGCCGAGCGTGACGTTATTGGGGTACGTTCGAGAAAGATTGTCTTCCTCACAGTATGTACCGCCAACGAGGACGATGTCGCAGTCGCCTTTTCGTACCGACAGAGTATCTGAAGTAACGAGAACATCGCCGGGCTGAAGATCTGATACGGTAACATTAACCCACCCATTGGTTGCCCTATAGACATTGTTGACGTCGGGGTAGGAGACGCCTGCGCCGCCGATAGTCATGAAATACTCATAAGCTGCGTTATACGCGCTTTCTAGCTCGGGGGTTATTTGCCCGTCCGCGTACTCTAATTCCTCATCTAACGAATCATAATAATCCTGCAGCGTGTAGGCGTGGTCCCAGTCGCCTTGAGCATAATAATCATCGATCATGGCTTTCATTGAACTCAGCAATGATTGTACATCATCTATCGTGAGGGCGCTCGCCGAGGTCGGAGCCTCGGTGGGCGCCTCGGTGGGCTTGGGGTCAGCTGTAAAGACCGCGGTGTAGGTGACGTTGCCTGTCACGGGCGGCAGATCATCCACGCCGAGGATATAGGTGGTTGAGCCGTCGTCCCATGCCGCGAAGGTGTAGGTGTTGTTCGCGTCCTCGGGCTTGGTGGGAGCTTCGCCGTCATAGCTCGGGGTTGCGCCGTACTGGACAGTTTTTGTACCTAATTCGGAATTATCGTAATTCAACCATGTGACTGTGTAACTTCTTATGACAAGGTGGATTGTGGATTCCTCTCCGATATTATACTCGGCAAGAGTTTTTGCGTCTTCGAGCTGCTTGCCGGCAAAAACCAACATTTGCTGCGCGGTGACGGGAATGCCGATTTGATCCGCTATGATTTCCTTTAGCTGAGCAACAGTGGTCTCGCCGGTAAGATTTTCTATGGTGAAGGTTCCGCCGGTCAGCTTCTTGACATATACCTTGAAGGTTTCGGGAGCGGGAGCTTCGGTGGGAGCGGGAGCAGGAACATAACCGGCGAGGGTGACTGTGTTGTTCTCGTTAGAAAGGACATACCATTTGTCTGATACATTACCTTCTGCATCAAGAGGATAATACTCTAGATTATCATCTTGAGTGGCTACATTCAATAATGGACCGTAATGATCTCGCATAATAAACATATACCTAGCTTGTTCTTCTTGGAACTGAATATCATCTGCTTGAGGTTCAAAACCCCGTCTCTCTCTGTAAGTACCGCCTTTAATGATAACGGAATACTCTTGACAATTTAATAACAAATCGCCGTTGTCAGTAGCAGAGAGTGTGTCCCCTGCGACAAGATCTTCGAGATACACGTAATCTTCGGTATAATCCGTCGCGCCAGCCGAGATCGGAACCACTGTGAACAGGCTGACGATCATCATAAAGACCAGCAATATGCTGACGGGTTTTCTAATTTTTTTCATCATTTAATATTTCCTCCTAATTTAATTAAATTGAAAGTTGAAAACGGAAAGTTGAAAATTATCGGCGGGACGCCCGCACCCGAATTGTATAATGTGCTTTTCGATGAAAGCTCACCGCATCACAAATCGGAGCAAATCGACCCGAAACTTTCCCGGTTTTCATTTTTCATTTTTATAACGACTGTTTATCTGTGGTTGTCCGCTGACCTTGTATTCCGTAATACCGGACATCGGCTGTCGCCGAACAAATAAACATAAAGTTACCTAAGGGAATCAGCAAATAAAAAAGGCGCAGTTATACACTGCGTCTGTGAGGTTCACGAGGATGATCCTGCCGAAAAAAGGGCGCACGAAACTAAGCGATGTTACTCGTTGAGAAAAACCATTCATGCTGCAGCGGGGTGCTGTGCAAGTGCAGCCGATCGTCATCGTTTTATCAAGCCCTTTCGTCATGCTGTATATACTCGATCAACATTCTAACTGTTATTATACACAAAAGCTACAATTTATAATTGCATTATCGAATAATAAGCATCAGGTAACCAAAAAGATATTCAGCTCAAAAGAAGCTCACACAATCAGCTCGGCTCGCTGTTTTCCTAACCAGATCAACAAGCCTATCGGATAAATCGCCGGACATGATCGGCTCGTATCTTTAAACAGAGATGGTTTTCAGTATTAATTGCACCAAAAAATCGAAATATCGCGATAAATGTTTGTGCCGTAAATCAGCCGCCCGTTATTGCGGATAACTCCCCGATGTGATAAAATAATACGGTAATCTCTATCGAGGAGGCAAATATGGAAAACTACCGTATCGAACACGACTCTATGGGCGAGATGAAGGTGCCCGCAGAACGCCTTTGGGGCGCACAGACCCAGCGCAGCCTCGAGAACTTCCCCATCGGGTGGGAAAAAATGCCCGGGGAGATCATCCGCGCCTTCGCCCTTTTGAAGAAAGCGGCGGCTCAGGCTAACCGTGAACTCAAGCCCGAAAAAATGCCCGACGAGAAATGCGCCGCGATCTGCGCTGCGTGTGACGAGATACTTGAAGGGAAGCTGCCCGATGAATTCCCCCTCGCCGTATGGCAGACGGGCTCGGGCACCCAAAGCAACATGAACGTCAACGAGGTCGTAGCCAACCGCGGCAACGCCATAGCAGGCAAAAAGCTCCTGCACCCCAACGACGATGTGAATATGTCGCAGAGCTCGAACGACACCTTCCCCACCGCCATGCACATCGCGGCTGCATCTGCGATTCACGGCGAGCTGCTGCCTGCTGTCGACACGCTGATAAACACGCTCAAACGCCTCGAAGCAGAGAACAAGGGTATCGTCAAGAGCGGCAGAACGCATCTGCAGGACGCCGTACCGGTAGCCTTCTCTCAGGAGATATCCGGATGGCGCGGTATGCTCGAAGCAGATCAAAAGCAGCTTGTCCTTTCGCTGGACGGGCTGTGTCAGCTCGCCATAGGCGGCACGGCTGTAGGCACCGGGCTCAACGCGCCCGAGGGCTTTGACAAAAAGGCGGCAAATATACTCGGCGGCTGCACAGGCATACCCTTCGTCAGCAACCCGAACAAATTCCACGCCCTTACCTCGCTCGACCGTATCGTCTTCGCCCACGGCGCGATGAAGGCGCTCGCCGCCGACATGATGAAGATAGCAAACGACATAAGATGGCTCGCCTCAGGCCCCAGATGCGGCATCGGTGAGATCACCATCCCCGAGAACGAGCCCGGCTCCTCGATCATGCCCGGCAAGGTCAACCCCACCCAGTGTGAGGCGATCACGATGATCGCCGTGCAGGTGATGGGCAACGACGCGACGATCGGCATGGCGGCTTCACAGGGCAACTTCCAGCTAAACGTCTTTTTGCCGGTGACGGCATATAACTTTTTGCGACGGCATACTGTCATTTGAACAGCGCTGCGTCAGCGGTATCAAGGCAAATAAAGAGAAGATGAACGAGAACCTGCACCGCTCGCTGATGCTCGTGACCTCGTTCAACCCCTACATCGGCTACGAGAACGCCGCCAAGGTAGCCAAAAAAGCATATAAAGAAAACCTCTCGCTGAAAGAAGCGTGCCTGCAGCTCGGCTTCATGAGTGAAGAGGAATTCGACAAAGTTTTCCATCCGGAAGAACTGGTATAAATTTCAAGAAGGTATAAGGAGAAGCATATGGATATCAGAGAAGAATCGCTGAAAAAGCACTACGAATGGCAGGGAAAATTAGAGGTCACCACGCGCTGCGACATCAACACGCGCATGGATCTCTCGCTCGCCTACACCCCGGGCGTGGCTCAGCCATGCCTCGAGATACAGAAGGACATCAACAAAAGCTACGAGCTGACCCGCCGCCACAATCTGGTGGCTGTGGTCACCGACGGCACCGCCGTGCTCGGTCTCGGAGATATCGGCCCCGAAGCCGGTATGCCGGTCATGGAGGGCAAATGCGCGCTGTTCAAGGAGTTCGCCGGTATCGACGCCTTCCCCCTGTGCATCCGCAGCAAGGACGTCGACGAGATCGTGCGCACCATCTACCTGATCTCGGGCTCCTTCGGCGGCATCAACCTCGAGGATATAAGCGCGCCGAGGTGCTTTGAGATAGAGGCAAAGCTCAAGGAGATATGCGATATCCCGATCTTCCACGACGATCAGCACGGCACTGCTATTGTGGTAGCCGCCGCTCTGATCAACGCGCTGAAGGTCGTCGGCAAAGATATCGGCGAGGTCAAGACCGTCATCAACGGCGCAGGCTCGGCAGGAATCGCGATCGCGAAGCACCTCATGCAGATGGGCGTAAAGCATATCACGATGGTCGACCGCAGCGGCATCATATGCGAGGGCGACGAGAGGCTCAACGCCGCAAAGGCAGAGATAGCTGCCGTCACCAACCGTGAGCTGCTCAAGGGCAAGCTCGCCGACGCCATGCGCGGCGCAGATGTGTTCATCGGCGTATCGGCTCCCGGCGCCGTCACCCAGGATATGATCCGCTCGATGGCTGACAAGCCCGTCGTCTTCCCCATGGCGAACCCCACCCCCGAGATCATGCCTGACGAGGCTCTCTCAGCAGGCGCGGCGGTAGTCGGCACGGGCCGCTCGGATTTCCCGAACCAGATAAACAATGTCCTCGTCTTCCCCGGCATCTTCCGCGGCGCGCTCGACTGCCGCGCTGCCTGCATAAACGAGGAGATGAAGGTCGCGGCTTCATACGCGCTCGCGTCGCTCATCCCCGACAGCGAGCTCAGCGCCGACAACGTCATCATATCCGCGCTTGACAAGAGCGTCGCGCCGGTCGTAGCCGAGGCTGTCGTCAAAGCTGCAAAAGAAACCGGCGTTGCGAGAAAATGATACTTACCCCGACCGAGGCTCTATCATGAAAATCACCGTACTTACCGAAAACACCTCCGCCTGCGGACTGCCGTTTGAGCACGGGCTGAGCCTTTATATCGAGACAAACGGTCACAAGCTGCTCTTCGATACGGGTCAGACGGCGCTCTTCGCAGAGAACGCCGAACAGCTCGGCGTCGACCTTGCCGCAGTTGATATCTGCGTGCTGTCGCACGGTCACTACGACCACGGAGGCGGTCTAAAGCGCTTTATCGGGCTCAACGATCACGCTCCGATATATCTGAGCCGCCACGCCTTTTGCTCATGCTGCAACGCGAAGGGCAAATACATCGGGCTCGATCCGGAGCTCAAAAAATCGGACAGGCTGATCTATACCGAAGATATCTGCGAGCTCAATGACGGGCTGACCCTGTACAGCTGCAACGACCGCGAAAAGTATCTCGACATGAGCTCCGCCGGACTGACCGTGATGAAGGACGGCGTGTTTATCCCCGACGACTTTCGCCATGAGCAGTACTTGCTCATCGAAGAAGGCGGCAGGCGCATCCTGATAAGCGGATGCTCGCACAAGGGCGTCGTCAACATCATGGAGTGGTTCAGACCGGATGTGCTGATCGGCGGCTTTCACTTCATGAAGCTGCCAACGGATGTCGTCCTGCAAAGCTATGCAGAGCGGCTGGACGGCTATGACTGCGACTACTACACCTGCCACTGTACCGGCACGGAGCAGTACGAATACATGAAGCGATATATGAAAAGCCTGCACTATATCAGCGCAGGCGATCGGTTGAATATCTGACATAAAGAAAGGACGCACGAAGCGTCCTTTTTGTTATAGATAAATCACAGCTTGGAGCAGCCGTAGCTGTTTACCAGCGCCTCGAGCTTCTCGCCCGCCTGACACAGCGGACAATGATGCGGCTTGCAGCTGATAAAGCCCTCGAGGTCATGCGGGTTGAATATCGAGGTAACGGGGTAGCCGTCGCACTCGGAGACCGTCGCGAATATCGCCGAAACGCCGACGATATCACCGCCGTAGTACTTGATCGCGTCGACCGCCGCGAGAGCGCTCCTGCCGGTCGTGACCGAAGCCGCGAGGATCAGCACGTGCTTGCCCTCGATCATGGGCGAGGTGTTGTCGCGGAAGACCATCTGACCGTTGCCGATGAACTCCGGCGAGAGGATGTAAATGGTCTGGTGCGCGTTGAGGTTCATGAAGCACGCGTCTGTGAGCTCCTGAGCCAAAAACGCGCCGATGATCTCGGTACCGTCGATGCAGATGATGGTGTCGATGATGGTGTTGGAGCGGTAGAAGGAGACTATCTCCCTGGCTACCGCCTTAGCCTCCGCCATTCGGTACTTCTGCGTGGTAACGTCGATATAGTAATTCGTGTGGCTGTGCATAGTTGCAAAATGCCCCTTCTGCACGCGCAGGAAAAGCTCGGGGTTGCGTGTCCTTATCTTGAATTCTTTTGCCATAATGATCCTCCGAAGAATAAAGCAATACCGCATGAATCGTCTATGCGGAATGCGTAGTCAGATTTTTCGTCAGGGTATACGAATGATCGGTACTCACACCTAAGGGGTGATATGAATGCGAGGCGTACCGTCGCCTTGATCCTGTCAACAGTTTACATTAACACAACTATCAGATCAACAGTTATTTTCTTCAAGAAAAGCCCTGATGCTGTCGAGCTCGCGCAGGGCGATCTTCCTGCCCTCGTCGTAGACGTACTGCAGCTTGTCGGGATCGTGCTCTGTGCGCGATATGCTCAGATCGCCGTCGGGGCACAGCACCAGCGTCCTGCCCTGCCGCTCGCTCTCGAAGACATAGTCGCGCTCGAAGCGGTACATATTGTGCCGTTCGTTCATCACCTTTATCATAGCCGGATAACTCTGCAGACCGATCCTTGTGAGCGACGGATTGTTCGGCTTTTTCACGTAGCTTCTGTGTCGTGTGAGGATGACGAGATTGCGCTCATAGCCGAGCCTCTGCATAAAGCGCAGGGGGATCGAGTCGCTCATGCCGCCGTCTAAAAGCGTGTAGCCGCCGACCTGCACGGGCGTGGATACCATCGGCATGGAAGCCGAGCCGCGCATCCAGAGATAGCCCTCTTCATCCGCCTTATCTATGCGCTTGTACACCGGCTTGCCTGTGAGGACGTCGGTGCAAACGACGTAAAACTCCATCGGATTCTGCTCGAACGCTTCGTTATCGAACGGATCGAGCACCTCGGGGATCTCGCGGTAACAGAAATCCGCGTTGAAGAGGTCGCCGGTGGTCAACAGCGACTGCACGGAGCAGTAGCGCTTATCGCGGCAGAACCGCTTGTTGTATCTTATGACGCGACCGATCTGACGGCTCTTGAGATTACACCCGAAGGCGGCTCCTGCAGATACGCCTACCGCCGCCTTGAAGTCTATGTCGTTCTCCATGAACACATCGAGGACTCCGGCGGTGAACATACCGCGCATAGCGCCGCCCTCCATGACCAAACCGACGTTATATATCATGATTTGCCCAGCTCGAGATTGCGCTTATAAGAAGCCATGACCGCGTCGCGGACGACGTCCTCCATAGCTCCGCCGTCGAGAGTCTTCACGCCCTCGATAGTGCTGCCGCCGGGTGAGCATACGCTCTCGACCAGCTTGTCGACCTCGTCGGACTTGTTCTCGAGCAGACGAGCCGAGCCGATAACCGTCTGTATCGCAAGGGGCAGAGCTATCTCAAAGTCGATACCTGCCTCTACGGCGCCGTTGGCAAGCGCACGGATGAACTTGAATACGAACGCGGGGCCGCAGCCTGAGAGCGAGCAGCCTGCGTCCATCATGGTCTCGGGCATCGCGGTGAGCTGACCGGCGTGCTTCATCAGATTAAGGAACTTGCCCAGATCGGGCTTGGTTACGTTATCCGAGGTGGTGTAGAGTATCTCGCCCTCGCCTACCTCGACGGCGATGTTGGGCATGATGCGGATGACCTTATACTTGCCGCCCGCCATCTTCTGTATGGACTCTATGCTCAGGCCTGCCGCCATACTGACGAGGATAACGCCCCTGTGAGGCTTGAGAGTCTTCCTGATCTGAGCGAGCATCTCCGACATCATCTGCGGCTTAACGCCGAGGAAGACGTACTCGCACTCCGCAGCCACGGAGCGGATATCGCCGAACTCGCAGCCTATCTGACGGGCGAGCTCAGCCGCTTTTTTGGCGTCGGTATCGCAGAGGAGTATCTGCTTTGTAGAGCGTGACGCAGCCTTCGCGAGGGCGCCGCCCATGTTGCCTACGCCGATAAAACCGAATCTGTAATTCATCATCTTATGTTGCCACTTCCTTTTATGATGTATTTGTATGTGTTGAGCTCCTCGAGACCCATCGGGCCGCGTGCGTGGAGCTTTTGAGTCGATATACCCATCTCGCAGCCGAGCTTTTGAGTCGATATACCCATCTCGCAGCCGAGACCGAACTCGCCGCCGTCGGTGAAGCGCGTGGAGGCGTTCACATAGACCGACGAGCTGTCTATACCGCGTGTGAACAGTGAAGCCGCGGCTTCATCCGCTGTCACGATAGCCTCGCTGTGACCGGTGGAGTGAGCGTTGATGTGCTCTATAGCCTCGTTTACGTCTTTGACGATCTTGACGGCGAGGATGTAGTCGAGGAACTCTGTATCGAAGTCGTTCTCCCCTGCCGGCGTGCCGTCGATGATAGCGGCTGCCTTTGCATCGAGCCTGAGCTCTACGGGGTTCTCTGCCCTGTTATCGACAAGGCGAGCCTTGAGCTTCGGGAGGAATTCCGCAGCGATATCCTCGGCTACGACAAGCACCTCTTCGGCATTGCACACCGAGGGG
>ONPE01000082.1 GCA_900319615.1 uncultured Eubacteriales bacterium | reverse complement strand
TTATTTATTTTCTTCAAATACTATGTTAACATTGTTAACATATATAAGAAAACTCAGTGATAATGCGGGTTTACATCGTTAACAAAGGCGTTAACAAGGGCGTTAACAAGGGCGTTAACAAGACTTATTCAAAGGGTAAATCCAAATCGGATAACGGTATTTCCGTAGAGCTGTTAACGTTGCTGTTAACAGGATTGATGAATCAGCAAGGCGACGACGCAGAATAAACGCTGATATAAGAACAGCGGCAGGGGAGAGCCTTGCCGCTTTTTCTTTCGTTATTCATTTGCAGAACGCCTCTGAAACCTCCGTATCTCACCTGTATCGCATCAAAACGCAAAACTAATGAAATTCCTGCTTTTACATTTTTGCACCATATAGCACGAACGCCGCTTAGAATCAATACTAAATCATCTGCTCGCAGAGCTGAAAGTTCAAAAATCAGCAGCCTCTTGATTCTGTTGCTCGTTTTAATATTCCATAAAAAGTTTTAAAACTCGTTAACGGAATGAAACGCAATAAATGATAATGATATATTTATTTGTATTATTGATCGCTTTTTCAGACAGACGGTTTCGCGTGGAGAACACAGGGTTTCGAGAGATGACGGCAGTATCAATACACGTTTCTCTCATTCGGAACGGTCAATGAAGTCAAACCGGAATCGCACGCCTGTGTCGGTGTTTTCATAGCCGCATTTCGTGTGCTCCATCAAGGATATCTCTTTGACGATGAACAGCCCGAGGCCGGTATTTTCTGTCCCGTCCGGCGAGGTGGTAAAGGCTTCTGTCCAGATCTTCTCTCCAAGTTCGTCGGAGATCTGTCTGCCTTGATTCTCGACAGAAAGTCGCACTGCGTCCCTGTTTTGTTTCAGCGATACGATTATCTGCGTGTTTCGGTCGGCGTTCTGGACGGCGTTGGACAGGTAGTTTTTAAAAACGTGCTCGACATGATCGCGCACGACCGAGATCTGTAATCCGGGGTCGATATCGGCGATCAGCTCCAGCTCACGCGACTCGACATAGGCTCTGCGGCTTTTGCACAGCTCGCCGATCAGCTCGCTTACGTCCGTCAGCCGGGCGTTCTTGCGGATCAGCTCGCGCTCTTCGGTAGTCAGACGTAAAACCGAGCTGATCATCTTGTTCATCTTGCCTATCTCTTCCATCGCCGACTGATAGTAATAATCCTTCTTTTCCTGCTCCTCACAGATGTTGAGCATCTCGATCTGGCTGGATATTACGGCGAGCGGCGTCTTTAAGTCATGCGTGATGTTTCTGAGCATAAGCCTGCGTGTTTGTTCAAATTCTTTGTAACATATGCCGAGATCGACACTGTACCTACGATGACAAAGGGCAATACCGACATCATCGTCACGGGTGACAGCTCGCGCAACAAAACGCAGGTCATGCCCTGCGGCGTATCGGTCAACGCCGAAGTCAGACTGTCGGACAGATGGGATCAGCTGGTACAAAGCGTAAACTTCTTCCCGTATGAAGACTTTGAGCTTGATCCGATAAACGATACGATCACACCGCCTGCGAGTGTACCGTCTGTTTTGACCAACGGCGCCTACCGTATCCTCGTTCCTCAGACAGGCGCGTCTAATCTTACCAGAGCCGGCAGAGTATATTATGACTCCGATACAGGCACGCTGTATTATTACGCTCAGGGAGCATCCTCGGCGGCTTCTGTCGCCTTAGACCCTGTCGCTGACGCGGCGTTTATCGCGTATCTTACCAACTTGGGCTACAACAGCTCCTTTATCGTGAATAACGGCAAGTTTACCGCAGCTGTGATCCGCTTCTCGTCGAACGCGAGCAAGCTGAATAACAATACCGTCGCCTTGACGGATGATTCCTTTGACGGGATGAGCCTGACGCTTCACGCGAATCACTTTAGCCCGAGCGAGAACGCCTCGGCTGCAAATCTTGCAGGCGGAGTCGCAAAGGACGGCGCGACTGTCGATATCTCCGACACGGTCACATCCTATACCGTCAACCTCGACGATACCGTCGTCATGGGCGATAAAACAAATGCTGATTTTGTCAAGCTCAACGGTACGACCGTTACCGTTGACCCGACTGTTGAAGCAGGCGCGACCGCGATCATGGACGATGACCTTCACGAACTCCGGCGACGGCACCTATAAGGTCACCTACAACACCGCAGGCACCCTGTCGCTGACAGCTTCATCCGTCTATCTGAAGGGTACGTTCAATAACTGGAGCGAAGCCGACGCCTTCACAAAAACCGCGAACGGCGACATCATCTCCGTCACAAAAGAGCTTGCGGCAGGCAGCTACGAGTTCAAGATCCATAAGTTCGGTACGGACGAATGGTACGGCAAGGATGAAACGATCGCCGACGTCCCGATTCAATATGAACTTATAAACAAAAAAGAGCCTCGGAGAATGCGGATCGTTTTCCGGGGTTCATTGTTTTATGGCAGGAAATATTTGATTTATTCCGGTGATCGTCGTCCGGCGCTTCGGGGTAGGGCAGATAGACGTTGCCGCAGTATTTCGATATCAGCCCGGCAGAGCTCGGCGATATGTCGCCGGGTCACAGGCGTCTCATCTTTATGAGAGTTCATCCGCAATATATCCCTGTCAAGCAAATGTTTCAAGTGATATTCGCTTATTTACAAGTTGTTTTTGAAATCCTATTGACTGATGAAAATACCGTATTGTATAATGATATCGTAATCAAAACACCGTTGGTACCCGCGACAAAAGGAGGAAAAGTTATGAAAAAGACTGCTGTAAAAGTCATCGCTGTCATGATCGCCGTGTGCGTTCTGCTGGGTGCGTTCCCGATCGGCGCGTCCGCAGCGACACGCTATGCGGTGACGATCACCTATAACGGCGAATACGGCTACGCGAGGATGGAACAGAACGAGCTTGAAGCCGGACAGTACGCCTATATCAATATCTATCCGAAGGACGCCTGCCTGATCGACACGATCACCGTCACAGACGATGATACCGGCAGCGCTATCAACGCCCACTTACGCGGTACCAGATCCTTCAATGACGGCACCTTTTTATATGTTTACCGTTTCATCATGCCGCAATCGACCGTTTCCGTAGACGTCAGATTACGTCCCGTTAAAGAGGAAAAGCAGATCGAGCTGTACTGCGAAAACGACGACCTCGGCTTTCTGCGTACCGATGACGGCACCAGAACCGCGATCCCTACCGCCGCGGTCTACGTCTGTGCCTGTCCGCTGTATAATTACGTTGCGGGCAGAGACAACGCCGTCAAAGGGGTGACCTGCTTCACCGAGTCCGGTGTGGAGATCGAAGTGTCGAGGTACGGTACCACTCCCGAGTTCGTCATCTACACCTTCACGATGCCCGACGAGAACGTCAGGGTAACCGGCAACTTTGCTCCTCCCTCGGGCTGGCGCAGGCTGGATCGCTCGGCGACCGGTAACGGAAAGCTGACCGCTCCCGATGGGTTCGCTCAGGTCGGCAGCAGCGTCACCGTGACCGCAAAACCCGACCCCGGCTACGTCCTCAACGCGCTGTATTATGTCGATAGGGATACCGGCGCGAGAACCGATATCAATATCTCCGAAGGTCAGACCGAATACACCTTCACCATGCCCGGCGCCGATCTCACCGTATACGCGCATTTCGGGCTCAGCGGTGACGCGCATACTATCACTGCCTCGTGCGAAGGCAAGCTCGGCGGTCAGATAGATATGAACACCTATGTCGCCTCTCCCGGAGAGACCGTCAGCGGCTATGTCATCCCTTACAGAAGAAACAGCGTCAGGAACATTCTCTGCATCAACAAAAGCACCGGTGAAGAGATCGACTTTACCTCGACCGTCGACGGGGGCGTCGTACGGATCGAATTCCCGATGCCCGACGCCGACGTTGAGATAATCGCGAGCTATATCTTCCCGGAGGTCAAGCTGGGCGATCCGATGATCTACGCTTATGAGGACAGGGCGAGAGAGAGCCGCCGCGCGGATTACGACGCGGATACCCTCACTTATTCCGTCGAGGTCTATGACGACACCGAGCTCCTCGAGCTCCACATTATCAGCGACAGCAACACCATCACCTTATCCTGTGCCGAGACCGGATATACCGAGACCGCGTTCAACTACTTCTCGCGCAAGGTACCGCTTGCCGAGGGCGTCTCCGAAATGACCATCCTTTGCGAGGTGGACGATCCCAACAGCGGCGAACACCTGAGTATCGAATATACCCTGCTCGTCTCGCGCACAAAGCGCTATATCCCCGTCGAGCGCGTGATACTCGAAGACGGCGCGGAGGAAAAGGTACTCTCCTACTACAGGGACAGTTATTATTACAGAAGCTGGCTGCCGAGCGTAAGCTATTATCCCGAAAACGCCGAGAATCAAACCGCAAAGCTGACCAGCTCGGATAACAGCATCCTGCAATTCAGCAGACCCAAAGACTGGCAGATCGTTTACGGCAACGAAGACGGCTATTATGACCCCGGCGATCAGAACGCCGACCAAAAGTTCCATGTGATGAAGAGATCCGGCGTCGTCACGGTGACCGCGATCACTCCCGACGGTGCTTCATCGTCGATGAAGGTCATCGTCGTCAACGGCGACTTCCACGGAACGCTGACCTACGATCCCGGCGAGGGCTCCGCCAATCTGCCGCAGCCCTATGATCAGGCTGATCCCAACTACGACAGCAGCGTGTACTATCATCATCCCGTCGACAACACCGACGGTGTCAAGCTCGCCGGCTGCACCTTCGCCCCTCCCGCGGGAAAGGTCTTCAAGGCGTGGGAGTACAGGGGGGATCTGTATGCCCCCGGCGACTGGATCTTCCTGAAAAAAACGAACGAGACCGTCACCGCCGTTTATGAAGATATGTATACCGCGGTCTGGCTGGACGGCGACGGCTCGGTGCTGGACAGCCGCCTCTGTATAGGCGACGACGCGATCACCCCGACGGATAAGATACCCGTCAAAGCCGCCGACTACTACAACACCTACACCTTTGACAAGTGGGACGACGGTACCTCGGAGGGCGAACTCCTCATCTTCCGTCCGCTGTTCACGACCCACGAAAAGGAACAGTCCACCTATCTGATACACGTGAACAACCTCATCGGACAGCCCGTCACGATCGAGGTCGAGTCGACCGATACCGTCGCAGCCGTCAAGCAGAAGCTCTGTGACGCTGACGGCACGCCGACAGGCGAGCAGTACCTCGTATATAACGATACTCTCCTGAGGGATGATATGACCCTCGCAGACTATGATATCCACAAAGAAGCCGTCCTCGATATGGCGCATCAGGGCGCTGTCAGGACTGTAGTATGGCTCGGCGCCGATGGGGAAGAGCTGGCACGCGCGGATCACTACAAGGACGAAGCCGAACCCGCCGCGCATATCACTCCCCAAAAGGCGGACGACCGCACCCATACCTACACCTTTGACAAGTGGGACGAGGGCACGGTCAACGGCCGTGTCAAGACCTACTCGCCCCTCTGGATAGCTCACGAAAAGCCCTTCTATTACATCTATGTCAGCGGCGGTACCGCGGACTCGGAGACAGCGTACCCCGGCGATACCGTCACCCTGACCGCTGGTGAAGCCCCAAACAGCTATATGTACCACTCCGGTTGGACGGCAGCGGGCGATAACGTTGAGATCGGCGACGACAACACCTTCGTCATGCCCGACGATCATGTCTATGTTTACGCGAAATACGCGCTCAAAAAGACCCCCGAGCTGTCGATCGACTTTTCCGCCGAAAAGGCATATCTCGGCAAGCCTCTGTCGATCAGCGGCGACCTCAGATATGATGACGAGATCATCGACGTCGGCGGCGAGCTGACGATCACCTTCAGCGGCAGTACGCCCGAAGCCGAGGATGCGGTAAGCTACAGCGTCCCCGTGAACAACGGCAGCTACCGCCTCGATATCCCGGCTGTGACCGCGACCGGCCGCTATGTCTGGTTCGAGTACCCCGGCGAGGGTATATACGGCGAGGTTTTGGTCAGCACCACGATCAATACCTACGGGATAGCTGCGGCGTCTCTGCTCGACGCGCTGTATGAAGAAGATATACAGACCGTCTACAGCACAGGCGAAGAGCTGAACACCGAGGATCTGTACATCCGGATCTACTGGACGGACGGCACAAAGGAAGATTATCCCGTCACCCCGGAGATGGTCAGCGGCTTTGACAGCTCTGCCCCCGGCACGCTGACGCTCACGGTAGACTGCCCTTATCCTTATGAGGGAGAGCTGACCTATCAGGTCACGGTCGCAGAAGCGAAGGTACTGCTCGGCGACGCTGACGGCAACGGCGAGGTCGATGTGATAGACGCGACTGTCATCCAGCGGTACATATCGGATATGACGGTTCCGTACCCTGAAAAAACGCTGATGAACGGAGATGTCGACGGCGACGGCGAGCTGAGCGTGATCGACGCGACCTATATCCAGCGTTATTCGGCGTCATTTGATGTACCGTATCCGGTAGATGAATGGGTGACCGTGTAAACCTCTATACTTGGAGGTTTTTGCACAGCTTTTTTCTCCGGTTGAACCGGGGGTTATTTCTGCTCAACGACAACGGCGCTCAGCCGATCACCGACACCGTGACGGCGCTCTATCGCTATCACGAAGCGGCAAAATCCTTCTTCGATCATCCGACCCCCGGTCAGGAAGAGACCGATATCAGAACCGGCAGCTGACATCCGGATAGGGAACATTGACGTTCTGGATTAACAAGAACTAATAATAAATGAAAAGAGCCTCGGAGAATGTAGATCGTTCTCCGGGGTTCAATTTTATGATCGTAATAACGCAGAACAGTTATCATAAAACAGGGGGTTCCGTAACGGAGCCCCCTCAATCTGTAAATCTTATTGTTATTTCGGGCGATGCAAACTCCTTGCTGTTGCCGGACGCAAAACAAATATTCTTTATGCAGCCGCCTTTTTCATGTGCTTTTGCTCGTCTATGGCTACGGTGACGATGTCGCCGAGCACGTTGATGATGTTCTGTATCGAGCCGAAGAATACCTCCGCAAATATCGCTATCGAGATCAGCTCGTCCGCCTTCAGATAGAAGGTGATGATCAGCATACCGATCACGATGGAGCCGGGCTGATTAGGCGCGCCGACAGAGAGGAACAGCACCAGAAAACCGATGCCGAAGATCTGCATCCAAGATACGTCTATGCCCAGCATGAAGATGAAGATCATGGCGATCAGCATTATCAGAAAACAGTTGCCGTCCTGATTGGTCTGCGCGAGGATCGGCAGCTTTTCGCCCAGTCTTTTTCGGCTGTAGCCGTATTTTATCGAGCAGTACCTGATGTTGAAGGGCACCGCGTCGATAGCGGAGTTGATCTTGAAGTTCTCCCACATCAGGGTGGGCAGATGCCTTACGAAAGTCGGGATATTCACCTTGCCGATCAGCAGCCGCACCAGATAGAACAGGATGATGGCAGTGATGCTGAGGAAAACGACCGCAACATATTCTATCAGTATGAGTATCCTGGATGTGCCGTCTGTGATAAGCAGAGAGAGTACCGCCAAAAAGCAGAAGAACGGCAGGGTGAACATCACAACGGTCACCATCTTGGAGAATATCTCAAGACATATATTGATGAACCTGTGTACCGAGTCAAAGTATTCTCCGATAGAGCAAAGCGCGTATGTCAGGAGCAGCGCGACAATGATGATAGGGAACGGCATATAGGTCTCGAACGGCTCAAAGATGCTGCTCGGCACCAGAGAAGAGATGAACTCCCTCGCGGTCATCCCGTTCTCAAACGTCCCTTGACCTCCGAGAAGACCGTAATGCGAGCTCATCGCGATCGAGATCACAATGCCGGTGATCAGCGCCAGTAAAACAGCGATCATAGAGGTGACGATGGTTTTCACCTGCAGCTTTCTTGCAGAGGAGCTCTTCTCCGAGAGGATATATATATCCGTCAGATTCTTGATAAGAGAGAAGAACGTGACCGGGGCGCCTATCATGAGCATAGCGTTTGCGAACTGCTTTATCAGCGGCCTGATATACGTCGTGTCGATCTCAGCCAGATCGCCCGAGCTCAAAAGCGCGTTCATCGGTATGCTGATCAATATCGCAACTACGAGAGCTATAAGGCAGGATAGGAGAGAGCTGCTGTAGTTCCTTTTGACGACGATGCTGACGCGGTTATAGCCAAGGCGGTATCGGTAGCCTACCTTGTCGCTGTACGCCTTAACGATCATCATCTCGGGAGAAGGATCAGCCTGATCCTTTTTGAGGCTGGGGATATATGACTCGCCCTCAAAGCCGAGCTTGATATCGTATTCACCGAACGCTCTCTGAGGCTTTATGGTAAGGATGGTATCGGGCTTGACGCCCTGCTCGATCATATCCCTGAACAGCGCTTCAAATAGCAGCTTGGTCTCATAGATGCTTTTCTCGCTGATCCGGTGCTGCGTCATCCACTGTTCGAT
>ONPE01000116.1 GCA_900319615.1 uncultured Eubacteriales bacterium | reverse complement strand
GCGTGGAGCGGCAGATCGGGTACCATCCTTTTCACAAGCGAGACCAGACCTAAGTCCTGTATTATCAGCGCGTCGATGTCTGCTTTTGCTGCGGTCTTGACAAGCTGCAAAGCGGCAGGCATCTCTTCATCGAATATCAGGGTGTTCAGGGCAAGATGCACCTTGACCCCCCTGCGGTGACAGAACCTCACGCACTCGCGGAGCTCATCATCGTCGAAGTTATGAGCGGACGCTCTCGCCGAAAAGCTCTTTGAGCCGATGTACACAGCGTCGGCTCCGCTGTTGACGGCAGCGACAACGCTGTCAAAGCCGCCTGCGGGAGCGAGTATTTCGATTTTATTCTTCATTTATGTCGAAGAAGGTGTACTGCCTTTGCTGAGTATAGCCCTTTTCCTTATCCTTTGCCTTTTGCTGATAGGGGTTCACATGGCTGTGCTCATGGCGATTTTTCTTCTTTTTATCGGGCTTGATCGCCTCTGCTTCTTCCTCCGGCTCAAAGAACAGATCGTCCTCGGCGGTGATGGTCTTTTCCTCCGGGGCGTCGTCGTCGGTCGGTACGGGGACGGCTGGCTGATCCTTGGCTGCTTCAAGCTCCTGCGTCAACTCTTCGACAGCTTTTGAGAGCTGCTGCTTTTCATCATCGAGCTGAGCTATACGCTGTTTTTGTTCCTCTGCGAGCTTTTCGGCACTTTTCAGCTGCTCCTCGAGCGCGGCGATCTGCTTCTCTTTATCTTCGAGCTTTCTCTGAGCGTCGTCGGATGAACGACGCAGAGCGATCAGGCGCTCATACTCGGATTTCAGATTGTTGTAATCTGCGCTGAGCTTTGCGTTGCTGTCGCTGAGGCGCTCGATCTCGTGCAGATAATCCTTGATCTGCTCCTTGACCTCGGCGAGAGCCTCTTTATCGAGAGCGGTATCGTCGGCGTAATCAAGCGCGGTCAGCACGGCGGCACGCTCGCGGGTCATATCGCCGGTAACGACAAGAGAATTGATGCGCGCGTCTATTTCCGAGGCAATATCCAAAACGTATTTTTCACTTTTATCGGTAAGGATGTTGAAGCGCTGACCGGCAACGAACACGCTTACCCTTGTCTTTTTATTTTCCATATCTTTTCCTCCACCTCAAAGGCTCTCTTTTAAAAGGGAGCTGTCAGCAGACGCTTGCGTCATGCGACTGAGGATTGTATATCTGATCAATCGAAGTTATTCTTCTTCGGTTTCAGCTTCGTCCTGCTCGGGTTCATCCGGCACGAGATCCTCGGGGGATTCGGCGTTCTCGTCGTCCTCGGCAGCCTGTGCCTCGTCCTCGTCGTGAGGCGCTCCGGATACGGACACTACCTTATGATCGCCCTTTATCTTCATTATCGTGACGCCCTTTGACGGACGGGAGCAAACGCGGATGGTAGACGCGAGGATGCGGATGATGACTCCGTTATCCGCGATTATGATGACGTCGTCGCCGAGCGGAACAACTGTCAGCGCGGCTACGTTGCCGTACTTGAGGACATGGTAGTTGATGATGCCCTTGCCGCCTCTGGACTGCAGGCGGTAGTCGTCGGGCGAGCTGAGTCTGCCGAAGCCGGTCTCGGATACCGTGAGGATCAGCTTGTCCTTCTCGATGATGCTCATGCCGACGATGCTGTCGCCCTCCTTGAGCTTCATCGCCTTAACTCCGCGTGCAAGACGACCCATCGGGCGGACGTCGGTCTCGCGGAAACGTATCGCCATACCCTTCTTTGTCGCGATAATGACCTCGTTGCTGCCGTCGGTCATGCGTACCCATGCGAGCTCGTCGCCCTCGTTGAGGTCGAGCGCGATAAGACCGCCCTTGCGTGCGGTATCGTAGGCAGAGAGCGCGATCCTCTTGATGATGCCTTTCTTTGTTACCATGATAAGGTACTTGTCATCATCAAATGACGGGATGCGGATCATCGAGGTTACCTTTTCATCAGCGGCAAGCGGCAGGATATTTGCGATATTAATGCCCTTGCTCTGACGGGTGCTCTCGGGGATCTCATAGCACTTGATGCGGTAGACTCTGCCCTTGTTGGTGAAGAACAGGTTGTAGTCGTGCGAGTTGCTGATATACATCTCGGTCGCTACGTCCTCGTCACGTCTGGTCATGCCTGCTATGCCTCTGCCGCCGCGGTTCTGGATCTTGTAGGTATCGTGAGGCAGACGCTTGATATATCCGAACTTGGTCATCGTGACCACGCAGTCCTCCTGCGGGATGAGGTCTTCTATATCGACCTCGCCGGTGATCGCGCAGATCTCGGTACGGCGCGGATCGGCGTACTTGTTGCGGATCTCCATAGCCTCTTCCTTAACGATGGAGAGGCGCTTAGACTCGCTCTCGATGATCTCGTTGAATTCTTTGATCTTTTCTGCGAGGGACGCGATCTCGTCCTCAATCTTGGCACGCTCCATGTTGGTCAGCTGACCAAGTCGCATGGAGACTATCGCCTGAGCCTGAACGTCGTCGAGACCGAAGCGCTCGCACAACGCCAGCTTAGCCGCAGCCTGATCCTTGGACTTGCGGATGATGGCGATGACCTCGTCGATGAAGTCGATCGCGACCTTCAAGCCCTCTAAGATGTGCATACGCTCCTTCGCCTTGCGCAGATCGAAGATGGTGCGGCGCTCGATGACCTTCTCCTGATGCTCTATGTAGCACTGCAGCATTTCTTTGAGGGTCAGGATCTTCGGCTCGCCGTTGACGATGGAGAGCATTATCGCGCCGAAGGTGGTCTGCATCTGAGTCATCATGAACAGATGGTTCAGCACTACCTGTGCGGATGCCTCGCGCTTTATGTCGATCTCTATATGCATACCGTTGCGGTCGGAGTGATCTTCGATATTTGAGATACCCTCGATGCGCTTATCCTTGACGAGATTCGCGATATTCTCTATCAATCTCGCCTTGTTGACGCTGTAGGGCAGCTCGGTGACGACGATCTTGAAGCGTCCGTTCTTGGCTTCGACGATCTCGGTTTTGGCGCGGACGACTATCCTACCCCTGCCGGTCGCGTAAGCAGCGCGGATACCCGAGCGACCCATGATCAAACCGCCGGTCGGGAAATCCGGACCCGGCATACACTCCATCAGGTCGGCTATCTCAGCGTCGGGATTATCTATCAAGAGGCACATCGCGTCGATTGTCTCGCCGAGATTGTGCGGAGGGATGTTGGTCGCCATACCGACGGCGATACCGTTGGAGCCGTTTACCAGCAGGTTCGGGAATCTCGACGGCAGGACGGTGGGCTCGGTGAGCACATCGTCAAAGGTCGGCATGAAGTCGACGGTCTCCTTGTCGATATCCGCGAGCATCTCGGAGGCTATCTTGCTCATGCGGCTCTCGGTATAACGGTAAGCCGCAGGCGGGTCGCCGTCTACGGAGCCGAAGTTGCCGTGACCGTCTACCAGCATATAGCGCATCGAGAAATCCTGCGCCAGACGAACCATCGCGTCATATACCGAGGCGTCGCCGTGGGGATGATATTTACCCAGCACTTCACCGACGGTGTAGGCGCACTTGCGGTGAGGCTTTGAGGCTGTTATGCCGTTTTCGTACATATTATAAAGGATACGGCGATGGACGGGCTTGAGTCCGTCGCGCACATCGGGCAGCGCACGCGAAACGATGACGCTCATGGAGTAGTCAAGGAACGACTTGCGCATCTCACGGTTGATATCTACGTCGATGATCTTGCCGGAGCTGTATTCGGTATGATTCATCATCTCGGAGTATTCTGCTTCAAAATCCTCATTCTCTGTATTGTTAATGTTCTTGTTCTCGTTATCCAAAAAAACACCTCATTATCTTTAGCCTTCCCCTTGAGGGGAAGGTGGGCAATTTGCCGACCGAGGCAAATTGGTCGGATGAGGTGGATAGATGCACCTCATCGGTATTCTCTATTTTAATCAGGCGGCAGACACCTCATCCGTCACCTTACGGTGACACCTTCCCCTCAAGGGGAAGGCTTTTTAAATATCAAGGTTCTGGACGTACTTCGCGTTGGTTTCGATGAATTCTCTTCTCGGCTCGACCTGATCGCCCATGAGGATAGAGAAGGTCTCGTCTGCCTCCTGCGCGTCGGTCAGCTCCACGCGGAGCATGGTGCGTGTCTCGGGATTCATCGTGGTCTCCCAAAGCTGCTCGGGATCCATCTCACCAAGACCCTTGTATCGCTGAACGGTGGTCTTGCCGTCTATCGAGGCGAGTATCTCGTCGCGCTCCTGATCGGTGTAGGCATAGCGGTGGTTATCCTTGCCCTTGCTGATACGGTACAGCGGAGGCTGGGCGATATACACGTGCCCCTCTTCAATCAGCGGACGCATATAGCGGAAGAAGAAAGTGAGCAGCAGCGTGCGGATATGCGAGCCGTCGACGTCGGCATCCGCCATGATGATGATCTTGTCATAACGGAGCTTCTCGGTATCGAACTCTTCGCCTATACCGGCGCCTAAAGCGGTGATGACCGGGGTGAGCTTATCGTTTCCGTAGACCTTATCAAGCCTTGCCTTCTCGACGTTGAGCATCTTGCCCCACAGCGGAAGGATAGCCTGGAACTTCCTGTCGCGACCCTGCTTTGCGGAGCCTCCTGCGGAGTCGCCCTCGACGATGTAGATCTCGGTCTCGCTGCGATCCTTGGACTGACAGTCGGCGAGCTTGCCGGGGAGCGACGCGGACTCGAGTCCTGTTTTCCTGCGGACGTTCTCGCGGGCTTTTCGGGCGGCTTCACGAGCCTTTGCAGAGGCGAGAGCCTTCTCCAGAAGCCTTGGTCTGGCCCTCAAACTGAGCTTCGGTGATCTTGACCGAGATTATCGCGGTAAGACCCTCTCTGTAATCCTCAAACTCGAGCTTGAGGTCTTTATCTTTCTCTTTTATCTTGTTGAACTTTGTCGCGTAGTTATTCATCACGCGGGGCAGCGCTCTGCGGAAGCCCTCCTCGTGAGTACCGCCGTCGGTGGTATGGATGTTGTTGGCAAAGGAGCGGATATCGTTGTTATAGCTGTCGTTATACTGCATGGCTATCTCGACCTCGCAGGTGTTTTCCATATTAGCCGTGCGCAGATAGATGACCTCATTGTGGATGGGAGTATAGCCCTTTTTCTTGTGGATATAGTTGACAAACTCGCGGATACCGCCCTGATAATAGAATACCTTGTCCTTGATATGCTCGGGGTCGCGCTC
>ONPE01000251.1 GCA_900319615.1 uncultured Eubacteriales bacterium | reverse complement strand
CACTCACTTATGATAAGAATGAGATGTTCAATGCAGCGTATAAAAGGGAACGGTCGGAGCCATATGTCAACGCAGTGACCGCACTCACTTATGATAAGAATGAGATGTTCAATGCAGCGTATAAAAGGGAACGGTCGGAACCAAATGTCAACGCAGTGACCGCACTCACTTATGATAAGAATGAGATGTTCAATGCAGCGTTTAAATGTGAACCGTCGAAGCCATATGTCAACGCAGTGACCGCACTCACTCAGGACGTAATCAAACAAAATAGTATGGTGTACTAAAAAGCTGCCACGCAAATACAGCATGGCAGCGGTCAATATCATTTTATGGTAAAGCCCTTTGATCTGAGATAATTGCTGATCTGTTCATCGTCGTAATACTCGAGGTCGTCGGCTCCGGCAAGGTACTCGTTGTGGTGGCGAACCTCATGCACGAGGATGCGCCTGAGTATCTCGCGGTACTCGTCGAGGGTCTTGTTGCGGTAGACGCGGACGATCGAGCCGTAGTATATCTTGATCGACCTGCCGAGGCTGTTCCGCTGATACACGCCGAGGATGTAAAGATCGTTGTTCTGCGCGTACCAGTGATAACGGAAACCGTCCTCTAAGACGATGCCGCCGTTGAGCTCACGGTACAGCTCCACAGGCAGAGAATCCGCTATCTCGTCAAGGATAGCGCCGCATTCTTCGTACGTCATAGCGGTATCAGTCCAAGAAGTCCTTGAGCTTCTTTGAGCGCGAGGGATGGCGGAGCTTGCGCAGAGCCTTCGCCTCGATCTGGCGGATACGCTCACGGGTGACGTTGAACTCCTTGCCTACCTCCTCGAGGGTGCGGCTGCGGCCGTCCTCCAGGCCGAAGCGCAGACGGAGAACCTTCTCCTCACGGGGGGTCAGGGTATCGAGTACCTCCATAAGCTGCTCGCGGAGCATGGTGTGAGAGGCTGCGTCGGCGGGAGCCGGAGCGTCGTCGTCGGGGATGAAGTCGCCCAGATGGCTGTCCTCCTCCTCGCCTATCGGAGTCTCGAGGGATACGGGCTCCTGAGCCACGCGCATGATTTCGCGCACCTTATCCACGGGCATATTCAACTCTTCGGCGATCTCGTCAGCCGAGGGCTCTCTGCCGTTCTGGTGCAGGAGCTGAGAAGATACCTTCTTGACCTTATTGATGGTCTCTACCATATGTACGGGGATACGGATGGTACGTGCCTGGTCAGCTATAGCTCTGGTGATAGCCTGACGGATCCACCATGTAGCGTATGTAGAAAATTTGAAGCCCTTTGTATAATCGAACTTCTCGACCGCCTTGATCAGACCGAGGTTGCCCTCCTGGATAAGATCGAGGAAGTGCATACCTCTGCCGAGATATCTCTTCGCGATGCTGACGACCAGACGGAGGTTAGCCTCCGACAGGCGCTTCTTGGCGTTGACGTCGCCCTCCGAGATACGGATAGCGAGATCGACCTCCTCCTCAGGGGTGAGCAGCGGAACGCGTCCGATCTCCTTAAGATAGACCTTTACGGGGTCGTCGATGGAGATATTGTCAGCGTTGTCGACGGAGCTGGGCTCTGAGCCGTCCTCGGATTTGACGGTCTCGTCAAGGTTGAGGTTGTCGATGTTCAGATCCTCTTCGATATCGGTCTCGACGATCTCTACGCCTGCGGCTTCGAGCGCGTCATAGAGCTTTTCGAGCTGTTCGGGGTCGATGTCCTTGCTGATGTTGCCCTTAGCTTTTGCAAGGTCGGTCAGTTCCTTTAAAAGGCTTCTCTTTTCTGCTGCTGCTGACATTAGGCATCATTCCTTTCATTTTATCAATATAGGTTAAGATCGCTGCAGGCTGACACACGTGTCAAGCCCTCGCGACGGCTGTTACAAATATGTTAGGATGTAATATATCCAAATCACTTCTTGTTCTCTTTCATCTTAGAGAGTATCGAAAGCAACTCGTCCGGCGTGCTGTTGCGTATCTCGCTGTCGGTCGGCTTTGAAGCCTCGTCGAGGATCACGCCGATATACTCGTCGAGCGCCTGTACCGTGCGGTCCTGACCCGAATAAGAGTTGACGATGCGGATGATCTTCGACTGCTCGTCGGGGGTGAAATCAGCCGATATCAAGGTGAGCGGATCGACGTTCGCCGAGATTTTTCGCGAGAAGTATTCGTACAGCTTGCGGTTGAAGTCGGTGGAGAAATCCTCCGGACGGAGCTTTTCATGTATATAGGTCAGCTTATCGGGATTGTTGACGAGGTACGCGAGAAGATTCTCCTCGGCGGACGCTGCGCGGAGATTCGCCGCGTGCTGCGGATTGATCTTGTCGTCGCGTGCGGATAGCTGAGTGCGTATGCGCGACTCCTCTTCCCTGCGGCGGCTGCGAGCCTTCTGCTTTACGAGGCGGTTGACCTGCTCCATGATCGACGGCTTCGCGACTCCGGTTTCATCGCTGAGACGGGACGCGTAAATCTCGCGCTCCATGGGGTTGTCCAGCTCTGCGAGGAGCTTCACGCCCTCGTTGAGATAACTGAGCTTGCCCTGAGGAGACTCCATATCAAAGCCCGATCTGAGCTTGTACAGGCGGTAATCCATATCGTTGCCGCTGTTATCGAGCAGATTCTTGAACGCGGCGTGTCCCTTGTCGCCGTGGCGTTTGATGAACTCATCGGGATCCTTGCCGTCGGGAACGGTCACGACCTTTACCGAAAGACCTGCCCTGCGGAGGATATCAATCGCTCTCGCGGTAGCCTTCTGACCGGCTTCGTCCGCGTCGTAGCAGACGATGACCTCCTTGCAGTATCGCTTCATCAAAGCTGCCTGATCCGCCGTCAGAGCCGTGCCCAAGGTTGCGACGGCGTTGGTGAAGCCCGCCTGATTCAGCGCTATGACGTCCATGTAGCCCTCGCATAGTATCAACTCGTCGCTCTTGCTGTTTTTCGCGTTGTTCAGCGAAAAAAGATTCTGGCTTTTGTTAAAGACGAGGGTGTCGGAGGTGTTGAGGTACTTCGGCTTCTGGTCGCTCATGATACGACCGCCGAAGGCGATGACGTTGCCGCGGACGTCGATGATCGGGAACATCACGCGGTTATAGAAGCGGTCGAGAACGCTGTTGCCCGATCTGGACTTGAACACCAGATTGGCGGCGA
>ONPE01000115.1 GCA_900319615.1 uncultured Eubacteriales bacterium | reverse complement strand
ATGACGTCGTGAGCGCCGCCCTCTACTATTGAGGTGGCGGATACCAGCGTCAGCTTCGCCTTCTGCTGTAATTCGCGGATGGTCAGCGCGCCGCAGTTGCACATGGTGGATTTCACCTTGCTAAGCGAGAGCGCGACGTTATCCTTGAGGGGGCCTGCGTACGGCACGAGAGAATCTACGCCCTCTTCGAAGCTGAGCTTCTTGTCGCCGCCGAGGTCATAGCGCTGCCAGTTGCGCGCGCGCTGCGAACCCTCACCCCAGTATTCCTTGTAATATGTGCCGTTGATGCTTACCTTGTTGGACGGGCTCTCGTCAAATCTCGCGAAGTATCTGCCGAGCATGATGAAATCCGCGCCCATAGCAAGAGCGAGAGTGATATGGTGATCGTATACGATACCGCCGTCGGAGCAGACGGGGATGTACACGCCGGTCTCTTCAAAATACTTATCTCTCTCTGCACAGACCTCGATCAGAGCGGTCGCCTGACCTCTGCCGATACCCTTTGTCTCACGGGTGATACAGATAGAGCCGCCGCCGATACCGACCTTGACGAAATCGGCGCCGCAGTCTGCAAGATAGCGGAAGCCGTCTGCGTCTACAACATTACCTGCGCCAACCTTGACGGTGTCGCCGTAGTTTTCGCGGATCCAGTCGATGGTCAGCTTCTGCCACTCTGAGAAGCCCTCGGAGGAGTCGATGCACAGAACGTCGGCGCCTGCCTCTATCAGAGCCGGTACGCGCTCGGCGTAGTCGCGCGTGTTGATACCTGCGCCGACAACGTATCTCTTGTTCTGATCGAGAAGCTCGTCGGGGTTCTGCTTATGGCTGTCGTAGTCCTTGCGGAATACGAAATATCTCATCCTGCCTTCCTTTGTGACGATGGGCAGGGAGTTGAGCTTGTGATCCCAGATGATGTCGTTGCACTCTGAGAGAGATGTGCCCTCGTAGGCGTAAACCAGCTTATCGAAAGGTGTCATGAAGCTCTCGACCTTCTCGCTCTTATCCATACGGCTGACGCGGTAGTCGCGGCTTGTGACAACGCCCAGCAGCTTGCCGTCGGGAGCGCCGCCCTCGGTTACGGCAAGGGTGGAGTGCCCTGTGCGCTGAGTCAGCTCGATAACGTCGGCGAGGGTCGCGTCGGGACGGATGTTGGAGTCGCTCTGTACAAAGCCCGCCTTGTAGCTCTTTGCACGGCGAACCATAGCCGCCTCGTCCTCGACGCTCTGGGAGCCGTAGATGAAGCTAACGCCGCCGGCTGTCGCAAGGGCAACGGCGAGCTTGTCGCCGGATACCGCCTGCATGATGGCGGATACCAGCGGTATGTTCATGGTGATAGCGCTCTCCTCACCCTTCTTATACTTTACCAGAGGAGTCTTGAGGGTGACGTTAGCCGGTACGCACTCGCTGGAGGAGTAGCCGGGGATGAGCAGATATTCGTTAAAGGTATGTGCAGGTTCGTTTATAAAAGTTGCCATGATCAGTATTTCCTTTCAGCCTTAGTCTCGCAGTAGATACAGCGGTAGATTTTGTTATCGGGATCGGTGAGCTTGAACACGTGGTCGAGCTCCTGCTCCGTTGTGGTGATACAGCGCGGATTCATGCAGCGTATCACGTTCGTCAGCACGGCGGGCATATCTATGCAGCGCTTGCGCACGAGCTGACCGTCGCGGATGATGTTGACCGTAGCCTGAGGGTCTACGAATCCGATGACGTCCATGTTTATATGGGTGGAGGAGTCTATCTTGATGATATCCTTCTTCCCCATCTTCTTTGAGGTGACGTTCTTGATGATGGCGACGGAGCAGTCGAGGTCGTCGAGGTGTAGCAGCTCATACAGCCGCATGCCTCGTCCGGCGGTGATGTGGTCGATCACTATGCCGTTCTGGATGGAATCTATCTTCATATCGTTCCCGCCTCCTTCAAAAGCTTCAATATCAGCGCCATGCGCATATATTTGCCGTTTGATACCTGCTTGAAGTAGCAGGCGCGCGGATCGTCGTCTATCGCAACGCTGATCTCGTTTACACGGGGCAGGGGGTGCATGATGCACAGATCGTCTTTAGCCCCGGTCAGCTTTTGCGGTGTGAGGATGTAGCTGTCCTTTAATCGCAGATAATCCTCCTCGTTGAAGAAGCGCTCGCGCTGTACGCGCGTCATATAGAGTATATCGAGCTCCGGCAGAGCGGTCTCGAGGTCGGTGGTCTGGAGGTACGGTATCCCCTGCTTTTGCAGGACGTCCTTCTTGACGTAGCTGGGCACCTTAAGCTCCTCGGGAGAGATAAGCACGAAGCGGATGTTGCTGTAGCGCGACATCGCGTTTATCAGCGAGTGCACCGTCCTGCCGAATTTGAGGTCGCCGCACAGACCGATGGTCAGATTGTCCATGCGGCCCTTTTCGCGGAAAATGGTCAGCAGATCGGCGAGAGTCTGGGTCGGATGATTGTGACCGCCGTCGCCTGCGTTGATGACCGGGATAGTCGCCGCTCTCGAGGCTACGAGAGCCGCGCCCTCTTTGGGATGGCGCATGGCGATGATATCGGCGTAGCAGGAAACGGTCTTGGCTGTATCGGCGACCGACTCGCCCTTTGCCGCGCTGCTCGCCCCTGCCGAGGATACCGAGATCACGTTGCCGCCCAGCTCGTACATCGCCGCCTCAAAGCTCAGGCGCGTGCGCGTGGAGGGCTCGAAGAACAGGGTGGCGAGCTTCTTGTGTCTGCACGCCTCCTGATATTTTTCGGGGTTTTCGATGATATCGCAGGCTGTGCGCATGAGCTCGTCGAGCTCAGCTACCGAGAGATCGACTATATCGAGTACCGATCTCATGCCTGACCTCCTATCCAACTCTCGTCGGAGGGGTTGTTGCGGAATTTTATCAGCCTTTCAACGTCCTCGGGCTTGATGTAGCCTTCCTCGGCTGCTACCTCGGCGATAACGTCGAAGTTGGTCAGAGAGATATTTTTGACGTCAGCTGCGGCGAGCCTGTCGAGACCCTTCTGCATACCGTAGGTGAAGATGGACACTATGCCCAGCACCTCTGCGCCTGCCTCGCGGAGAACATCGACGACCTCTAAAACGGAGCCGCCCGTAGATATCAGATCCTCTACAACGACCACCTTCTGACCCTTCTCGAGCCTGCCCTCGATCTGGTTCTGTCTGCCGTGATCCTTGTGACCGGAGCGGACATAGCCCATCGGCAGACCCATGATCTGGGCGGTGATGGCGGCGTGAGCGATACCGGCGGTGGAGGTGCCCATCAGCACCTCTGCGTCGGGGTAGTTCTCTCGGATAAGGCTCGCAAGCCCGTTCTCGACGTCTGTCCTTACCTCGGGGTCGCTGAGGGTGAGGCGGTTATCGCAGTACACGGGGCTTTTGATGCCGCTTGCCCATGTAAAGGGCTCTTCGGGGCGGAAGAATACCGCCTTTATCTTCAACAGATCTTTTGCGATCTTTATTTTCAGTTCCATAATAATCTCCTTTCTCAAGCGCCCTTATAAAAAGGGAACACGTGTGGGACGCTGTCGCATAAAGGCTCCCTTGTGTAAAGGGAGCTGTCACCGAATGGTGACTGAGGGATTGCATTGATTGACCGAGCGTTAGCGAGATACTGTTTTATAATCGGTTGCCTTTGTAATTGGCGATTTATACAATCCCTCCGAGCGCTTACGCGCCCACCTCCCTTTCCCAAAGGGAGGCTTGACATTAATCCACAAATTCCTCTACGCATCTTCTGTATGCAGCGACGGGATCGTCGGCCTGAGTTATCGGTCTGCCGACTACGATATAGTCGGAGCCGATCTCTTTCGCCGCGGCGGGGGTCATGACTCTCTTCTGATCCCCGATATCTCCGTCCGCAAAGCGAACGCCGGGGGTGATGGTCAAAAAGTCACTGCCGCAGTATTCATGCACCTTGCCTGCCTCGAGAGGCGAGCAGACGACGCCGTCGAGTCCGCTTTCTTCGGCGCACTTGGCGTAGTGCATGACGACCTTGTCGATAGGCTCATGTATGAGCAGGTCGTTCTCCATAGCCTCCTGATCGGTGGAGGTCAGCTGTGTGACCGCGATCAGCAGGGGGCGCGTGCCGTCGGCACGGGTCAGACCCTCCAGAGCAGCCTTCATCATAGCCTTTGTACCGCCTGCATGGAGGTTGGTGATATCGACGTCGAGGTTCGACAGCACCTTCATCGACTTTTTGACGGTGTTGGGGATGTCGTGGAGCTTAAGATCGAGGAAGATCTTGTGCCCTCTTTGCTTGATACCGCGCACTATCGACGGCCCCTCGGCATAGTAAAGCTCCATGCCGATCTTGACGAACGGCTTGCGATCCTCGGCTTCAAACTTATCAAGAAACGCAAAGGTCTCTTCCGCCGAAGAAAAATCGCACGCCACGATTACATCCTTACCCATGATTTACCCCTCCTGTGATCTCGCTCAGATTTTTTATATCATACTTATCCATGACCTTGGGGAGAGCCTCGATGATCTCCTTACACGCCATGGGATCTACCAGATTTTGCGCTCCTACCTGTACCGCCGTCGCGCCGGCAAGGAGCATCTCTATAACGTCCTCCGCGCAGCTCACACCGCCCATACCGACGACGGGGATACTCACCGCATGAGCGACCTGATACGCCATCCTCAGCGCTACCGGGAATATCGCCGGGCCTGAGAAGCCGCCCATCGTGTTGGCGATCACCGGCTTCTTTGTCCGCAGGTCTATGCGCATACCGAGCAGGGTGTTTATCAGGCTGATGCCGTCGGCGCCTGCCGCTTCGCACGCCTTGGCTATGGCGGCGATATCGGTGACGTTCGGCGACAGCTTGATGATGACGGGCTTGGTCGTGACCGCCTTGACGGCTCTCGTAACCTCAGCCGCGGCCTCGGGCGAGGTGCCGAAGCTCATGCCGCCTCCGTGGACGTTGGGACAGCTGACGTTTACCTCCAGCCAGCCGACCTGCGGCTCCTTATCGAGCCTCTCGCAGGTATAGGCGTAGTCTTC
>ONPE01000227.1 GCA_900319615.1 uncultured Eubacteriales bacterium | reverse complement strand
AAGATACGCCGCACACCTCACGCGGAGGAGGCGTTCGGCTTCGCCTTCGAGCAGATCGTGCTGTTTGCCGAGTCGCTCGGCGTCGGTACGACATGGATAGCCGGGACGATGGATCGCAAAGCCTTTGAGAGGGCGATACAGCTCTCCGACGGCGAGGTCATGCCCTGCGTCAGTCCACTGGGTTATCCGGCAAAGAAGATGTCCCTGCGCGAGACGATGATGCGCAAGGGCGTCAAAGCAGAGAGCCGGCTCGGCTTCGGCGAGGTGTTTTTTGACGGAGACTTCGAAAAGCCCCTTACAGAGTCAAAAGCCGGTACGCTTAAAGATGTACTCGAGGCGGTACGCCTTGCGCCCAGCGCTGTCAACAAGCAGCCGTGGCGTATAGTGCTGCGCGACGGCAAGGCTCATTTTTATGAGAAACGCAGCCGTGGCTACAATGCAGACGGCTGGGATATCCAGAAGATAGATATGGGTATCGCCCTGTGCCACTTCGAGATGACAGCAAAGGAACTCGGCATAGACGTCGCGTTCGGGATATCCGACCCGGGTATCAAAACGGATGACGGCACAGAGTATATCGCCACATATACGATCAACGTTTAAACAGGGAGGGCGACCGGATGAAAAACGATGTAAACGGATTTGACCTGCAGGGATATCTGTCAGACGGGATAGAGCGCGTAGTGAAGGAGGCTCTCAGAGCGACCTTAAAGGATCCCAAGGAAAGCGCCTTCATGCTGCGCTTTGCAGCGGCAACGAGAGCAGCTTCAAAGAAAAGAAAGAAGCTGGAAGAAGCCGGCGAGCATATCCCCTCGTTCCTGATAGCGAGCATCACCAGCGAATGCAACCTGCACTGTGCAGGCTGTTATTCCCGATGCAACCACGCGACCGTGGACGCGGTGCCCGTGTGTCAGCTGACAGGCGAAGAATGGCAGCGTCTCTTCACCGAGGCGGATGAGCTGGGCGTCAGCTTCATCCTGCTCGCGGGCGGCGAACCGATGCTCAGGCGCGACGTCATAGAAGCAGCCGCAAAAACGCCGGATATCCTCTTCCCTATCTTCACGAACGGAACCTATATGGATGAGCAGTACTTTGAGCTGTTTGACAAAAAACGCAACCTCCTGCCCGTGATGAGCATCGAGGGCGAGAAGGAGATCACCGATAAAAGGCGCGGCGAGGGTATCTACGACAAGCTGATAGCCAACATGGACGAGCTGAAGCGCAGGGGCTTGATCTTCGGCGCCTCTGTCACGGTGACCAAGGAAAACATCCGCGAGGTGTCCTCCGACAGCTTCCTGCAAAAGCTCGCCGACCGCGGATGCAAGGCGGTGATCTTCGTCGAGTATGTCCCCGTCACACAGGAGAGCAAGGAGCTGGCTCCGGGCGATGAAGAGCGAGATTACCTGACCGGGGAGATCACACGCCTGAGAGAGGAGCGTCCCGAGATGGTATACATATCCTTCCCGGGCGATGAAAAAAGCTCCGGCGGCTGCGTCGCGGCAGGCAGAGGCTTCTTCCACATCAACTCTCACGGCGGCGCCGAGCCTTGTCCGTTCTCGCCGTACTCCGATGTGAACGTCCGCAGCACATCCCTGAGAGAGGCTATGCGCTCGCCGCTGTTCACCGCGCTCAGGGACGGCGGTATCCTGACGGACGATCACGAGGGCGGCTGTGTTCTGTATGAAAAGCGCGAGCTGGTCGAAGCCCTGCTCGCAAAATCACATCAATAAGGAGAAAATACCATGAAATACTATGATATTGTCAACGGGCCGCAAAAGGTATCATCCATCATCATGGGCTGTATGCGTATGCCCGCCTTGTCGGTAGATGAAGCGGCGACGATGATCAACACAGCGAATAAATCGGGGATCAATTTTTATGATAACGCGACCTGCTACGGCGAAAACGGCGAGGCAGAAACACGCTTCGGCGACGCCTTTATAAAGACCGGTATCAGGCGCGAGGACGTTTATATCCAGAGCAAATGCGGCATCCTCAGCGACGAATTCAACTGGACAAAGGAAAACATAATCGCCAGCGTGGATGACAGCCTCAGTAGGATGAAGCTCGAATACCTCGACGCGCTGCTGCTGCACCGTCCCGATCTGCTCTATGAGCCCGAACAGATCGCCGAGGCGTTTGACGAGCTTGAGAGAAACGGCAAGGTGCGTTATTTCGGCGTCAGCAATGTGCCGACGATGATGCTGGAGGTGCTGAAAAAATATATTCGTCAGCCGCTTGTCTTCAATCAGCTCCAGTTCTCTCTTGACCAGTCACAGCTTTTGGATCAGACGCTTTATGTGAATAATCTCACGACGGATCGCTCCATCGACCGCGACAACGGGACCCTCGACTACTGCCGTCTGCACGATATCACCGTACAGGCATGGTCGCCGCTTCAATGCGGCTTTTTCAA
>ONPE01000114.1 GCA_900319615.1 uncultured Eubacteriales bacterium | reverse complement strand
CAAGCCCCAGCGTCTGCGCGGAGTAGGCGAGCGTCGGGTCGAAGCTCTCGAACGCGCCGCGCGCCGTGCGGTACATCAGGGGAAAGATCACCACGCCGACGGCGAAGACCGCCGACCACCACTGCATCGTCAGCCTTATCCCGAAGTTTTCGAAAAAGTATGCTCCGATATCGCGCTTGGGGCTGAGCGCCAAAAGCAGCAGATAACCCACCACCGTAGGCGGCAGCACCAGCGGCAGCGTGAACAGTACGTCCAATATCCCTTTTATGACTCGCGGAGCCTTTGCGATATAATATGCAGCGGCTATGCCGATGAAAAACACGATCACAGCCGAGATTCCTGCGATACGCAGAGAGTTGTACAGCGGATATAAGTCCATATATACCTCTATTATTGTACGATCAGGTCAGGGGAGTGAAGCCGACGGAAGAAAAAATCTCCCCGGCTTCTTTTGTGCTCAGATAGTTGAGGAAAGCCTTTGCTTCTTCCTTATGCTTTGTGGCTTTGAGAACAGCCGCGGGGTAGATCACCCTGCCGCACATCTCTTCTGTGGCAGTATCGGCGACCTTCAGCTTTGCAGAGTAAGCGTCGGTCTGATAAACTATGCCGCAGTTAACGGCGCCCTCGCTGATCTGAGCGGTGACCTCCTTGACGTTCGAGCCGTATGTGAGCACGCCCTTGTCGTTGAGCGCCTTTTCATCCAGACCGTAATATTCGAAGATTTTTTGAGTGTACTGACCGACGGGTACATCCTCGTTGCCGACAGCCATCATGATACCGCCTTTTTCGAGGAGTTCCTTCATTGCTTCATAGCTGCCGATGTCCTTGCCGCTGTTGTCTGCAACACAAAGGGCGACTTTGTTCTCCAGCAGGTCGAGGCGTGATTCCTCGTCGATATAGCCGCCGTCCTGCAGGGAGTTCATCTGCTTCTGCGCTGCGGAGATAAAGAGATCGCATACTGCGCCCTCTTCGATCTGAGTCTTCAGAGTACCCGAAGAATCGAAGTTGAAGGTGAGGGTGATATCCGGATTTGATTGCTTGTAAAGCTCTGCGATCTGCTCCAGTGTCTCAGTCATGGAGGCGGCGGCGAAAATAACGAGCTCCGTTTTCTGAGTAGGAGCCGTTGGCTTTTCTGGATTTGTCGCCGTGTCTGAGCCTGATTTTGCGCAGGCTGCAAGCGATATTACAAGTATTACGGTAAGTAAGATCGCGATTACCCTCTTCATGATGAATCTCCTTATATATTGATAAATAACATTATATCACGGAGAAATACTTGACACAATTCGATTTGCACCGTATTATTGAATTATCGTTCAGCAATACGGAATAAGGTGATAATATGGATGAAAGCACGGGTAAAGTCAAATCTCTGCAAAAGGCTATAGATATCCTCGACGAGCTCAGCTGCGCGAGGAACGGTCTGACCCTCAGCGAAATATCAAAAAGATGCGGCTATCCCAAGAGCACTGTCCACGCGCTCGCCTCTACCATGCGCGACAGAGGCTTGATCAGGCAATTGCCCGACGGCAGCTATGCCCTCGGCATCCGTCTGTTCGAGTACGGCTCAGCGGTATCCAGAGCCTTTGATATAAGCGATCTTGCTCGGCCGTATCTCGAGAGCCTCAGCTCTCTCACCGGGGCGAACTCTGTCATAACGATGCTCGACGGCGACAGCGCCGTGTCCCTCGACTACGCGGTCAGCCCGTCGGGTGTGCAGATAATGCCCGAGCTCGGGGTCAGGCTGCCGCTGCACTGTACCTCGCAGGGCAAGCTGATGCTGGCTTTTTTGCCTCATAACAAGGTCATGTCCATATACAAAAAGAGGGAGATGAAGCAGTACACGCCGCATACCGTGTCAAACGTCGAAAACCTCGCAAAGATACTTGCGGATATCCTCGGGCTCGGCTACGCCATAGAGGACGGCGAGTATAAGGTAGGTCTGCGGTCGGTATCGGCTCCCGTGTTCGATAACTCCGGTACGCTCAGATACGCGCTGACGACCATCGGCTTTTTCAGACGCGTCAGCTCTGACGAATTCCGCTATGCTATAGAAGCCACCGTCAGACAGGCACGTATGCTGTCCACGGCTCTCGGATTTGAAGCGACATAAATGCATAGAAGAAAGCTGCCTCCGTTTGGAAGCAGCTTTTGCTTTACAATGTTTGAAAACGGTCGTTATGTGGCGTTTGTCCTGTAGTCGTGATCTCCCGCCTCGGTTGTGTCCCTGAACAAGAGAGAGATACACCACAGCGCCGCCAACGCGACCAGCACATATACGATACGGCTGACGATGCCCGACTGACCCCCGAAGAGGAAGCCTACGATGTCGAACTGGAACAAGCCGATGCTGCCCCAGTTGATGCCGCCTACGATCAGTAATGATAACGCGATCTTGTCGATCATATTCAAACCTCCTTACAGATATACTGTAAAGATAGTTTGTTCGCTCAGCGTGTTTTTATTCAGAGTACGCCGGTCAAGTAAAATATTAACACCAGCAGCCCGAGGCAGAACAGCACCACGGCGATTATCCTCGTGATCTTTATAGCTTTTTCAAGCTTGTATTTTTGTATCATGACGTCCGGAGGATAGGGGAGGAAGAAGTACATCAGCCCGAGCACCATAGAGGAGGTCGAGCCTGCTATACAGCCTGCATCCCGTAAAAATGAATACAGAAATATCGAAATGCCGATAGCCATCACAAAAATACCGTTCAGCACGCTGAACAGCTTCTGATACTTTTCTCTCAGCTCAAAGAAACGCTTCGCCTGCTCCTCGCATTTATCGCAGCAGTACATCTCGTGATAAGAAATCTCTTTAGCACAGTATTCGCATTTTTTCACTCGAAATTCAATCCCTTTTATAAAAAAGTTTACCATTGGATATTCTAACACTAATCGGATTCGTTTGCAACATTTATACTAATTTATTTTAATAAAATTGGATATTATGTTCAAATATATAATGAATATTTGTAGAAAAAGTGAATTGAAGATAAAGGATTAATTTGTTATACTTAATTGTGAGGAAAACTGACCATGAAAATGGTTATCTCCCGGAGGATAACTTAACGGTTATCGGATTCGCGGCTTTTTCTGCGCTGTTTTGCGCGGTATGCCGTCGGTTCCGTTGACGCCTTACCCTGCCCATACTAAGGCTGTCGATGCTCCGCATAATTCTATGGGCGGAAAGGCTATGGAGATTAACATGAAATTCAAGAAGTTTTTGAGCGTTCTGCTCGCTCTGTCTCTCGTCGTTTCGTGCATGACGGTTGCCGGTACGGTATTCGCGTCAGGCGCCGAAGCCGACGCAGCGGACACAGCAGCAGCGGGCTCGGCGTACTCCGAGATGCTTGCTCAGACAAGCTCCGAGGGTTACGGCTTATCGAGCACCGTCAACCAGGGTGCCATCCTGCAGGCATGGTCCTGGTCGTTCGCAAACATCGAGGCTAACCTCGAGACTATCGCCGAACAGGGCTTTACCACCGTACAGGTATCGCCTCCCAACGAGATCAAGAAGGGCACCGCGGGAGCTAAGTTCCTGCAGAGCGACAACCAGAACGGCTGGTGGATGTTCTATCAGCCCGCAGGCTTCCAGCTCAACAACAGCACCGATAACGCCCTGGGTACCAAGGCTCAGTTCATTTCTATGTGCAACAAGGCTCATGAGCTCGGCGTAAAGATCATCGTTGACGCGGTCATCAACCATATGGGTACTAAGGAAGGCGACGACAATAACACCTCCACCGATCCTATGTCCCATGTTTTTTTTTTTAATGATACGGCGACCACCGAGATCTACACTAATAAGCTGTTCCATTCTCCGTGGAAGCAGATGCAGTACATCGAGAAGGACAACACTTATTATAACTCCGCTTATGACCTTACCCGTAACTGCACCTCCGGTCTTCCCGACCTCAAGACCGAGGATCAGCGCGTTCAGAACGCTATCTACGATTATCTCGAAGAGCTCGTTCAGTCCGGCGCTGACGGCTTCCGTTTCGACGCTGCAAAGCACATCGAGACCCCCGACGATCATGACGGCCTCGGCTCCGACTTCTGGACAGATACACTTGTCAAGGTCAAGAACCAGCATCCCGAGAAAGAGATCTACGCATACGGCGAGATCCTGAACACCTGCGGTATCAGCCGTCCGTTCAGCTGGTACACCAAGCTGTTCGACGTTACCGACTCAAGCTATTACTGGAACATCAAGGACGCTGCCGTAAGCGGCGGAGGCAACGCTACTCCTTTCTATCCCAACACCAACTTCACATCCTCCAACACCATGCTTTGGGATGAGTCTCACGATACCTATATCGACGGCGCTACCACCAGCCTGACCACCGCACAGCGCGGCAAGATCTGGGCTCTCGTAGCTGGTCGTCAGGATATCTCCTGCGTATACCTTGCTCGTCCTTCCGACGATACAAACACCAACGCACTCTACAACATCACCCTCGGTACAGCTAACAAGACCTCCTGGTCCAACGCTACAACCAAGGCTATCAACCAGTTCCACAACTACTTCATCGGTCAGTCCGAGTACTGCACCGCTAACTCCGGCGGCACAGCTTACATCGAGAGAGGCTCAACAGGCGCCATGATCGTCACGCTCGGCGGCACATACGGCAAGTCTGTCACTCTTGCCAACCACAAGCTCACCCCCGGCACCTATAAGGATTCTGTCACCGGCAACGAGTTCACCGTTACCGCTTCTCAGATCAAGGGTACAGTCGGCAACACCGGCGTAGCTTGTATCTATGAGAACAACTATGTTGCTCCCACAGAGCCTCCGGTTCTGTATATGCTCGGCGACGTTGACAAGAGCGGCGATGTCGACTCTATCGACGCTGCCATGATCCTCCGCTATACGGTCGATCTGGCTGAGCTCGACGAGATCCAGACTCTCGCAGCCGACGTTGACGGCGACGGTCTTGTAACCGTTCTCGACGCTACATTCATCCAGCGTTATCTGGCAGAGATGACCGTCAAGTATGACATCGGCCAGATGAAGGACGCTAACGAGCAGATGAAGGACGCTAACGAGAAGCCCGTCACCCCGACTACAGCTCCTTACAACCCCACTACATATGTAAATCCGACTACCTACGTTGAGCCTACTACCTATGTTGAGCCGACCTATTCCGGCGACGGCGCTACCCTGTACTTCACCAACAACAAGGGCTGGGGCAGCGTGAACGCTTATATGTGGAACAGCGATACAAACGCTGAGGCTGCTCAGTGGCCCGGTGCTGCTGCTACCTATGTAGGTAAGAACGATTTCTCCGAGGATATCTACAGCGCATATGTTCCCGCAGAGTATGACATGGTCATCTTCACCGACGGCAACAGCAAGACTGCCGATGTCAGTGTTGCAGCTGCGGTTGCAGGCGGCTGTGGACTCTACTGCCTCGACACTATGGAGAACGACGGTTATGCAGTTGGCTTCTATTCCTATGTCGGCCCCAATCCTCCTGTTGATCCCACCACCCACGTTGAGCCTACTACCTATGTTGAGCCGACCTATTCCGGCGAGGGCGCTACCCTGTACTTCACCAACAACAAGGGTTGGAGCAGCGTGAACGCTTATATGTGGAACAGCAATACAAACGCTGAGGCCGCTCAGTGGCCCGGCTCTGCAGCTACTCTGGTTGGTCAGAATGATTTTGGTGAGAATATTTACAGCGTATATATCCCCGCTGAGTACGATATGGTAATCTTCAACGGCAACGGTCAGACACGCGACATCACCGTATCCGAGGCTGTTGCAGGCGGCTGC
>ONPE01000111.1 GCA_900319615.1 uncultured Eubacteriales bacterium | reverse complement strand
TCTGCCGGGATGGTTCCCTTGGCGACCTCGCTGTCGGAGCTGGCGAGTACCACTATACGCACGGTGTCGGTTATGCTCTCCATAGCCTTGAACACCTGCGGATACTTCTCTCTGTCGGAGAAGACGAACTCCGCGGCGCCGAGGATGTACGCCTTGCCGTCGTCAAAGTTGCCGCCCGACCATTTGGTGTCGGAGGAGAAGGGGACGAAGCTGCGGCAGCCGACGGTAGACTCCCCCTGAGTATAGTCAGCTATCGCCTGCATGGTGGCGTTGGTCTCTTCGCTTGCGACGGCTATGGAGGCGAGGGTCTTTTTGACTGTTGCCTCATCTGTATCGAAGGTGATGATGTCGTGCACGTTCATCTTTTCGGTGGTTAGCGTGCCTGTTTTGTCCATACAGATGACGTCGACTCGCGCGAGGGTCTCGATGCAGTACATCTCGTTGACGAGAACCTTCTTCTTTGCGAGGCGGACGACCGATACCGCGAGAACGGTACTGGTGAGCAGGATCATGCCCCCGGGTATCATGCCCACAAGAGCGCCTACCGTGGATACGACGGTGGCGTCAAGCGCGTGATTTCGGAAGAAAAAGTCCGTCACGAACAGCAGCACGCCGATGGGGAAGATGGCGAAGGTGCACAGCTTGATTATGAATTTGAACGAGCTGAGTATCTGCGAATCGTTCTTCTTGATATACTTCGCTTCGTTGTTGATCTTTGCGGCGTAGCTGTCGGCGCCGACGCGGATGACGCGGCAGTAGCAGCTGCCCGCGCAGATGAAGCTGCCCGAGAGCATCTCGTCGCCCACAGCCTTTTCTATCAGGTCTGATTCACCGGTCAGCAGGCTCTCGTTCACCTGACAGTGACCGTCGATGACTACGCAGTCGGCGGGTATCTGGTTGCCTCGCGAAAGCAGTATGACGTCGTCTAGTACGAGGTCGTCCTTGGATAGCTGCACCTGTTTGCTGTCGCGGATGACGGTAATCTTGCTCTCGGTGAGGATGGTGAGCTTGTCTACGCTCTGCTTGGAGCGCAGCTCCTGCACTATGCCTATGATAGTGTTGAAAACCACTACACCGATGAACAGCATATTTTTGTACGAGCCGACCAACAATAGCAGCACGAACAGTATCACGTTGATAAGGTTGAACATCGTGCAGATGTTGTCCTTTAATATCTGCTTCACCGATTTTGTTTTGACAGTGGAAGATACGTTCTGTTTACCTTCGTTTATCCGCTGTTTTACTTCTTCTTCGGATAATCCCTTGATTTCGACTTTGAGATCCTGCATGGCGATACCTCGCAAATCTATATTATAAAGCTATATTACTACAATATTTTCGCTGTGTCTATAAAGAATCTGTGAATAATCTGCTGAAATCGCAAAAATAATACCTATTGACATAGTAGGTAAATGGGTGTATAATCTGTCACATCAACTATGTTGAAATCCGAAGATTTCTTCGGTTGGATACAGTGGAATAACAGGAGGACTTTATGAGGATATACGCCGATAACGCCGCGACCACGCGGATGAGCGATACCGCGATCAGCGTCATGCTCGACTGCATGAAGAATATATACGGGAACCCGTCCAATCAATTTTATTCGGTGGGACAGGCTGCAAAGGACAAGCTCGAAGAGTGCCGGGCGCAGATAGCCGCCGTTATCAACGCCGAGCCGAGGGAGATCATCTTCACCTCCGGCGGCAGCGAGGCGGATAATCAGGCTATCCTCTCCGCCGCCGAGTACGGCAGGCGCAGGGGCAAGACGCACATCATCTCTACCGCCTTCGAGCACCACGCGGTACTCCATACGCTGAAGAAGCTCGAGAAGAGCGGCTTCACCATCACTCTTCTGCCCGTCCATGAGAACGGCGTCGTGGACGTATGCGAGCTTGTAGCGGCTATGCGCGACGATACCTGCCTTGTGACCGTGATGACGGTGAACAACGAGATCGGCACCATCCAGCCGATAGCCGAGATCGGCGCCGTATGCCGCGAGCGAGGGGTATTCTTCCACACCGACGCTGTGCAGGCGGTAGGTCATCTGCCTATAGACGTCAAGGCTATGCAGACGGATATGCTGTCGGCGTCGGCGCACAAGTTCCACGGTCCGAAGGGGGTCGGCTTCCTGTATGTGAAGAAGGGAGCTCCCGTCTATCCGCTTATAGAGGGCGGCGCACAGGAGCGCGGCAAGCGCGCCGGCACCGAGAACATCCCCGGCATCGCGGCGATGACGGCCGCCCTGCAGGAGTCGGTCGATAATATGGACAGCGTGAAGGCTCGCCTTACCCCGATACGCGATCATATCATCAAGGGCTTGTCCGGGATACCGCACAGCGCCCTGAACGGCGACCCCGTGAGCAGGGTGTGCGGCAACGTCAATTTCAGCTTTGAGGGCATCGAGGGCGAATCCCTGCTGATCCTGCTCGATCAAAAGGGGATATGCGCTTCATCCGGCAGCGCGTGCACCTCGGGCTCGCTCGACCCAAGCCATGTGCTGCTCGCAATCGGCAGAGAACACGGCGTGGCGCACGGTTCGCTGAGACTGAGCCTCGGCGACGACGCCACGATGGAAGAGGCGGATCATATCGTGGATTCGGTCAAAGAGATAGTCGCGCATCTGCGCAGCTTCTCTCCCGTATGGCGCGATCTGCAAACAGGAAAACGAGAGTATATTTTATAAGGAGGACACTATGCCTTTATACAGCGAAAAAGTGATGGAGCACTTCCTCCATCCGAGGAACGTAGGTATCATCGAGGACGCCGACGCGGTAGGCGAGGTAGGCAACATGAAGTGCGGCGACATCATGAAGATGTACCTCAAGATCGACGATAACGTGATAAGCGACGTGAAGTTCGAGACCTTCGGCTGCGCCAGCGCCATAGCCTCGAGCTCTATGGCGACCGAGCTCATCAAGGGCAAGCCTGTGGAGGACGCGATGAAGCTGACGAATCAGGCGGTAGCCGAGGCTCTGGACGGTCTGCCGGACTACAAGATGCACTGCTCGGTGCTTGCTCAGGAGGCTATAGAAGCCGCGATAAACGACTATAAAGAAAAAAATCCCGAGAAATTTCCAATTACCTATTGACATAGTAGGTAAGTGGTGTTATAATACGGTTGTCGCTGAAACAAAAGAGCTTTTCGGCACAAATAATCATAAGGAGAAATCAAAATGTTTGCAGCAGCTACCAAAAATCAAAACATGATGTGGCGTCGAATGCTTTCCTCCCGGGTATCTTGGAAGGCAAGAGCGTTTGGCTGTACCCTTATGCTCTGATCACAAAGCGAGTTGACAGGACGTTTTGTATGCCTATGCCCGGGAGCCTCAGCCCTCGGGCTTTTTATTTGAAAACATAAAGAGCCTGATGAAAACTCAAATTATCAGCCTGTCGCAACACCGTTATCTACTGATTTTACAACAGAAAGGATTTTTATTATGAGTAACTATAAATTCGAGACCTTACAGCTTCACGTCGGGCAGGAACAGCCCGATCCCGCGACCGATTCCAGAGCCGTCCCGATCTATCAGACGACTTCCTACGTTTTCCGCAACAGTCAGCACGCCGCCGACCGCTTCGGCCTTGCGGACGCAGGCAACATATACGGCAGACTCACCAACTCTACCCAGGACGTTTTTGAGAAGCGCGTCGCTGCATTAGAGGGCGGCACGGCTGCCCTGGCGGTGGCGTCCGGCGCTGCAGCTATCACCTATACCATCCAGGCTCTCGCAGCAAACGGCGGCCATATCGTGGCGCAGAAGACCATCTACGGCGGCAGCTACAACCTGCTCTCGCACACCCTGCCTCAGTACGGTATAGAGACCACCTTTGTTGACGCGCATGATCTTGTCGAGCTCACCGGCGCGATCAGAGAGAACACCCGCGCGATCTATCTCGAGACCCTCGGCAACCCCAACAGCGATATCCCGGATATCGACGCGATAGCCGAGATCGCCCACAGCCACGGACTGCCTCTGGTCATCGACAACACCTTCGGTACGCCGTACCTCATCCGTCCCATAGAGCACGGCGCAGATATCGTCGTACACTCGGCGACGAAGTTCCTCGGCGGTCACGGCACGACTCTCGGCGGCGTCATCGTCGAAGCCGGCAAGTTTAACTGGAGCGCTTCGGGCAAGTATCCGAATATCGCCGAGCCCAATCCGAGCTATCACGGCGTATCATTCTACGACGTCGTCGGCCCCGCCGCGTTCGTCACCTATATCAGAGCTATCCTGCTCCGCGATACCGGCGCGTCGATCTCGCCGTTCAACGCCTTCCTGCTGTTGCAGGGCGTGGAGACCCTGTCGCTGAGGCTTGAGCGCCACGCTGAGAACACCAAGAAGGTGGTCGAATATCTCAGCAATCATCCGCTCGTTGAGAAGGTCAACCATCCCTCGCTGGCCGATCATCCCGACCATGAGCTGTATGAGAAGTACTTCCCGAACGGCGGTGCGTCCATCTTCACTTTTGAGATAAAGGGAGGTCAGGAGGAGGCATGGCGCTTCATCGACAACCTGCAGATATTCTCCCTGCTGGCTAACGTCGCGGACGTAAAGAGCCTCGTCATCCATCCTGCGTCCACCACTCACTCTCAGCTTTCTACGGAAGAGCTCGAGGGTCAGGGCATTTACCCCAACACCATCCGACTCTCCATCGGCACCGAGCATATCGACGACATCATCGCCGATCTTGAGAACGGCTTTTCCGCTGTCTGAACAACTCAAAAGTAATACTCTTTTCTTCATATCAAAAGCACCCGTCCGGGCTTTGGGCGGGTGCTTTGTTGTGTTATACTATTATCAAAAAGTAGACAAATTATTACCGAGGATGATTTTTGCAATATTTCGTTGAACTTAGTACTATCTGTGCCAGCTGTCGATGATATCGTCGTCGCGTAGAATCGCCTTTTCGATTGCTTCGATCTCTTCGGGGGTGTTCTCGGTCAGCTCTGCTGTATCCGACGGGAACAGGCTGTCTTTATCCCGGTTCTTCATGAACCATTCGAGCGCCTTGTAGTTCGCCGGGTATTCGCTGTTTATCAGTGCAGGGTCATATCTGACGGCGCCGATCATACGCTTGACGTAATCCTTGAGCGAGCTCTCGGGGCTCCACTGCTCGGACGAACAGTAGGTGCCCTTGGAGTACCAATCGGGGTGAAAAACGGGCGGTATGCTCAGCATACGGATATTAGGCGCGACGTTGGGGTAGGAGTCCCACAGCTC